>JAISAX010000550.1 GCA_031266495.1 Opitutaceae bacterium | reverse complement strand
GCGCTGGCGTTTTCGCGGAATTCGGCGAGCAAGGAAAAGAGGTCGTCGGCAAGGGAGTCGGACATGGGGGCGCGCTTTGCGCTAATGCAGAATGTAGGATGCAAAATGACGGATGGAGGAGAATGTGCCGAAGTGTGTGTTTGTGTGGGGGGGGGGGGGGAAGGCGGCGGATTTTGTCTGTCTGGAAGAGGTCAACAAAACCCGCCGCCGGTGGCATGATCAGTCTGGAGGGACAACGGCTATGAATCGTTGATGTGTCCTTATTCTCACTCAGACTGAAATGCCCGTTCGTGGCGCCCTGTTTTCCATGGTGTGCTGGATCATGGCGGACTTGGCGGCGTTCACGAAAGCCCTTGGCCGGTTTTCGGCGGGAACATTTTTGACGCGAGCCTCCACCCTGGTCTTGATTTCGGGATGCTCGTTGAGCCAATCCATGACTTCCAGATCGCGACGGCTGGCGTATTCGTTGCGATTCATCTTTGTGAGCATGAGCTTGCGGACAAGTTGTTCGCGGGACTGCTGCTGGTAGTATTCGAGGAGCTTCGGGTTGTCCTCGATGAACTGGTTGAGCCGGGCATCGATCTCGGGATTGATTCGCGGCTCGGCCTTTTTTGTGGCGGGCGCGGCGCTGGTGTTGCGGGAAAGTCTTTCTTTGAGTGACATAGGTTTGGTTTGTTCAAAAAAACCCGGTCATTGGGGAGACAAGGCGACCGGACGCCAGAGGCGTTTGACCTTGCCGGACGAAGACCGGTCCGGAGCGGTTGTCGAAGGTTATGAAAATTTGAATACGCGAGAGAAATCAGAGATCGAGAACCCGCATGTCGTAATGGATGTCGTGTTCGGGAGCGAGGTCGTTGCCGACACCGGAGAGATTGAGAATCGCCTCCTCGAATTCGCGGATGACACCCCAGGGGGTGGCGGTGGCGAGCCAGAGACGCATGAGGTCGTCGGTGGGCGGGCATTTGCCGTGGGTTTTTTCGAGGTGCAAACGGGCGACCTCGAAAAATTCCCGGTGATGGGGACGCAACGCGAGCGGTTCGGCAACGGCGGGCGAAGGATCGGCAACGGCAGGCGAAGCCTGCGCGGGAGGAATCGGTGGCGGCGCAGTCACGGAGACCGGTATCGGTGACGTCATGACAGCGGCAGCCGGTGATGGCGTGGCATCGTTGGGTGGTTTTACTATTGTATCACTCATTTATTTGTTGGTTGTGCGGTGGGTGTTGGTGAAGCCGCGGAGCGGCGAAGGTCGGAAATCTGTTTGCCGAGTTCGGCAATCTGGAACGCAAGGGCCTCGTTCTGTTCGATGAGCGCGGCGACAAGTTGTTGTTGTGAAAGCGCCTTGTGCTCCGCCTGGGTAAGCGGCTGTCCGGCTGTTTTTTTATCGGGCGGATCGGATACGGCGAGCACGGGGCCAAGCGGTACGACGGTGGACGCGTGTGGAGCCAGATTCCACGCTGCGGAGTTTTCCTTGCGGTAAACGACGTGCGCCTCGTGCATGAGCGTGGCGTCATCCTGATCGACGTAACGACCGACCGGATACGCCTTCAGGTTTTCATCAAGGCGCACCTTTTGACGGTTGTCCGGATCAAGATCAGTGCCGGGGACGGGAGACGGGTTGATCGGGACGACAGGCTCGGGCTGCTGGCGCTGGTTGACGCAACCGGCGAACGCAAGCGCGCCGAGTGCGAGCAGTGCCGTGAGCCGTAACGCGGCGCAGTGACGGCTTCGGTATCGTTTTCGTGGATATGTATTCATGGTGTGGATGTGGTTTTCGGGAAAGACGGATAAAAAATCAGGATTCGTTTTTCCAGAGATTGGCGCGGAGGTTGCCACGTGTGGCCTTCGCCTGATCGAGGGTTTGCGTGACATAGAGATAAAACTGTTTTCCCGTCGGGACGCGGACATAATACCCGTCCTCGGCAATGATTTTCCGGATACGCTCGGCGTAGGTGTTCAGGACATTGGCCGTGCCTTGCAGGGCTGTGTTTTTTGCGGACACTTTCGGGATTTGCGCGGTGTCGCCGAAAGCGGTGGTCTGCGTCTGCATTTCCTGCAAGCCGCTCGCCATGCCGGCGAGAAAGGTGGACGCGAAGAGTTTGATTTCGGCCAGATCATCCGTTCGCAAAATCTGGCCGACGAGACCGGCGGAGCCGTCGCGCAGGCCGAATTCACCGGTCACGTCGTCGCGCTGTCTGTCGAGAGCGATGCCGTTGACGACAAGCTCAAGGCCGTTGTTTTCGGTGTGGTCGCGCCAGACGATAATCCAGTTGCCGGAAGCTGCGATGCGCTCGCGGGCATGATCCTGCGCGGCGCGTCCATGCACCTCCGCGCCCGCCGGAATAATGAGGCGTCCGTCGTGCCAGACATCTTCGGTTACAAGCGCGATGATCGGCGTTTCGATTTTTGATGACTCAAGCGTAATGACGGTTTCGCAGGGAATGAGACGTCCATACGGAGCATGCTTTTTTGAGAGATCGGATGATGCTGCCGGTTCGGTCGCAGTCTGCGTTTGTATAAACAGCGTAATCGGCAAAGCGGGAGGGGCGGGAGGAGGAGGTTTGGGTTTTATCGGTTCGGGGGGCGGTTGCCGGGCGGCATGGGGACGGGAAACTTCCGGAGCAGCCGTTGTGGTTTTCTGAACAGGAGGAGAAACAATCGGTTCCGGGCGGGCCGGTTCGGGGGTTGGAACGACAAAAGACTGTCCGTTGCGAGTGATGGAATGGTGTTCCGTTTCAGGTCCGGATTCGGCGGCAGGGGTGATGTCGGGAGTGGCCCGGTCACGTTGGTTGCTGCCGTGAACGAGAAGCACACCAACAAAAACAAACATCACGACAGCAAGGGTGCTTCCGACAGGTGTTTTGAAGAATTTTGCCAGACGTTTCATTCGGTTGTGTAATGCGTGATACGTGACGTGTGATGAATAATGCAGGACGCGTGTGTGTGTGTGCGCGGGGGGGGGGGGAGGTTACTGCGGGATGACGAGGTGTGCGTCGCGGATGACGCGGGGCACGATGATGCTAAAATCGTTTTTGATGCTGAGATTGGCGCGAGCGCCATCGGGAGTGCCGGTGATGGCGAACTAGGCGGGCGTGGCAGCCTGCGGAGGGACGATGCCGGAGGCATCGCTGACAGAGGCATGGTAAACACGATGGCCGATGCGGGCAGCCAGGCTCCGGGGCTGGTAAACGATTTCCGAAAACCCCGGATTGTGTAGCATGATCTTGAATACCA
>JAISAX010000515.1 GCA_031266495.1 Opitutaceae bacterium | reverse complement strand
GACTTCAGTATAATTCTCTTCGTACGGGCCGATGTAGGGCCGGTGGTAGATCTGTTGTCCGCTGTCATTGTCGAGGCGTTTGAAGCTGCTGCCTGAGTGGCCGAAAAGATTGTCGATGCCGATTGTTGCACCGGTGCCGCCGAGGTCCTGGATCGAACTGGCGGCGCTGCCGGAAAGAGCCGATGCGGCGAACGCTCCGAGGGCGCCAAGGACGAACAGCGTCCGCCGCCGGAACGAGGGCGCGTGGCCGGTTTTTACATGGCCGTGGCCGGTTTTTGGCATTTTCAGTTTCATTTGTAATTTCATGCCCCATTGGCTGAAATCCCCGTCGGAAGACGGGATATAATCTGAATTACGCATTGTGTATTTTTTTGTTGGTTAGCAGGTAGCAGACAAAAATAAAGCGGGCTTCGGGGTCTGTTTCCCGGTATCCCGGGTCGCGGTTGGCGTGGACGCCAGGAGTTCTGGCGTCCATCCGGAAGGTTCTGGCGTCCATGCCAGGAGTCCTGGCGTCCATCCGGAAGGTCCTGGCGTCCACGCCAGGAGTTCTGGCGTCCATCCGGAAGGTTCTGGCGTCCACGCCAGGAGTCCTGGCGTCCATCCGGAAGGTTCTGGCGTCCATGCCAGGAGTTCTGGCGTCCATCCGGAAACTCCTGGCGTGGACCGGGGATGTTTCCCGATTCTTCGGGAAAAAGAGCGCGTGGACCGGCGTCGTGTCGGCGGCAATCGCCCTGGCCCCGCCGCTTTGAAAAAATACCCGTCCGCGTTCCCGTCCGCCTGTCGCTCTCCGCCGGGATAATCCTCTACCCGTCGGCGTGAATGAAACTAATGCGGGGGGGGGGGGGGGGGGGGGGTAAATAACGATTTTTTAGGCACGTGCGCAACTTTTTTCGCGCACGGTTCCGCCGCATTACGGAGAGCGGAATGGGTGCGGCGGCGGGTCGTCATGGGGTGCGTTGTCTCGGCGTTGTCTCGTGGTGTCTCGGCGGTGTCTCGTGGTGCTTGAGTGGAAACACGTAGGTTGCCCGTTTTCTGTCAAGCGCGGTAGTCAGGTAAAACCCTGAATTTTGCCCTTTTTTCCGGAATGCCGCCGCACCTTTCTCCCGGTTTGCCTTCCCGCCGCCCGCGCGTCAGGAATCGTCGTTTCGCCATGCTCACGCACCGTTCCACCGTCCAGGTCCGCTACGCCGAAACCGACATGATGGGCATCGTTTACCACGCCAATTATCTGCCCTGGTTCGAAATCGCCCGCACCGATCTGTTCCGGCGCCACGGTCTGCCCTACCGCGATCTGGAGGCGGAAGGGTTTTTGCTGCCCGTGCTGGAAGCCAACGTCCGTTACCTGAAACCGGCGCGCTATGACGACACGCTCGCCATCGTCGCCACGCTTGCGGAAAAACCGTCCCTACGGATGCGCCTCGCTTACGAGGTGCGCCGCGCCGACGGCACCAGCGGCACCGACGGCGAACGGCTCGCCACCGGCTGGACAACCCACGCCTTCATCGACCGCTCCGGCAAACCCGTGCGCCCGCCCGCGCGTTTCGTCGCGCGCATGAACGAACTGTTCGCCGGCCTGACAACCAATCCGTTGTTAACCGCTAAAGGACGCTAAAAAACGCTAAATCCGAACCAGGCGCGGACGGAACACCTTCATCCCTGCATGGCAGGGGTTTGGTTTTAGCGTCTGTCAGGAACCGTAATGAAATAACTGATGTTACGCGGATCGAAGGTAGGGGCGTCGCTTGCGACGCCCGCGCCAGGCGGAGAAAATTGGCGTATCTCCCGTTGCGACAGGTCCTCGCGGGCTTCGCAAGCGAAGCCCCTACCTTCGCCCGCGTAACGTCAGTGAAATAAACAGAGCAAAGATGCGCCGGGATTGAAGAGCGGGCCAAGGAGCTGACGAGGGAGTTTACCGGATTGGGAATAAATGACCGGGTCAGCGACGCTGGCTCCCTCTTCAAGACCAGGCAGATTTGCTCTGTTTATTTCATTACGGTTCCTTAGCGCCATTTAGCGGTTCCATTCCCTCGGTGCTTCGGAGTTTCCCCCCCCCCCTCCCGCCGGAACGCCGGCCGATCAGCCCGCCAACTCCGTCTCGACCTGCCCGGTGGTGAGCTGCACGAGCTCCTGCAACGAACAAAAATGCTGCGTCAGGTCGAAGTCGCCGCCGAGACCGCCGACCAGCTTGTCGAACAACTCGCGCTTCGTGGCTTTCAGCGCCTCGATGCGTTCCTCGATCGTGCCCGCCGTCACCATGCGGTAAACGAACACCGTACTTTTTTGTCCGATACGATGCACGCGGTCCACCGCCTGCGCCTCCACCGCCGGGTTCCACCACGGGTCGAGCAGGAAAACGTAGTCGGCCGAGTGCAGCGTGATGCCCGTGCCCGCCGCCTTGAGCGACACCAGCATCGCCGCCGCTCCCTCCGCTCCCTGGAAACCTTGCACGGGTTTCAGCCGGTCGAGCGTCATGCCGGTGAGTTCGTAGCGCGGCAGGTCGGGGAACGCCTGGGCGAGCGCACTCTTCACGCGGTCGAGCAGCATCACGAATTGCGAAAAAATGACGACCTTGTGGCCGTTGGCGATCACCTCGGCCAGGCGCTCCACGAGCAGCATGATTTTCCCCGAATCGGCCAGCGGCGCATCCTTGATCCAGGGCAGCATGTCCGGATCGCAGCAAATCTGGCGCAGGCGCGTGAGAAGCGCGAGCAGGCCGAAGGATTTTTCGCGCATGGCCACGCCCACATCATCGCCGAGGCGTTGCAGGCCCTCGGCGCAGATCTTCGCGTACTCGCCACGCTGCACGTCGGTGAGCGGACAGATCAGCTCCATCTCGACCTTGGGCGGGAGCTCCCTGGCGACCTCGGTCTTGGTGCGCCGCAGGATGAAGGGCGCGAGCTGCGCGCGCAGACGTTTCATCGTGCCCGCGTGGTCGGCGAGCAGCGCCGCCTCGAACGCCATGCGCGTGCCGAGCAAGCCGGGCAGCAGGTAACGGAAGATCGACCAGAGATCGAGCTGGCGGTTTTCCAGCGGCGTGCCGGTGAGCACGATGCGGTGCGTGGCGCGGATGGCGAAACAGGTCTGCGTGACCTTGGCGTCCGGGTTTTTGATGAACTGGCCCTCGTCAAGGACGGCGTAGCCGAACCCGTACTCGTCGAGCAACGCCCGGTGCTTGCGCAACTGCGTGAAACTGGCCACCCACACGCGAGGCGACCCGAGGTGGAGCATGGAAAAATCGTTGCCATTTCTCAGCACCTCGACGCGCGTGCCGGGCCAGAAACGCTCGATCTCCTCGCACCAGACGGGCACGACGCTCGCCGGGCACACGACCAGCGCGGGCCGGTTGTTCGCCGCCGGGCGCGTCATGAGGAGCGCGATCACCTGGAGCGTCTTGCCCAGACCCATCTCGTCGGCCAGGAGGCAATGGCAACCCTTGCCGCAAAGGTGATGGAGCCACTCGACGCCGCGCCGCTGGTAGGGACGCAACACGGCGGGCAGGTCGGCCGCCGGCGCCGGGAGTTCGAGCACGGCCTGCCGCCAGGCTTCGAGCTCGGGCGAAAGCGTGAGCTTGAGGCGCGAGTCGTTGAAAAGGGAAAAAATCAGGTAAGGCGGAACCTCGCCTCCGCCGGTGCGAGTCTCCCTGACGCCGCGCTGCCAGGCCGCGACCGAAGCGAGCTTCCCGACGGGCAACGTAACGATGCCGACACCAGGCAACAACGACGGCGCGCTGCCACCGTTGCGGGTGACGAGCGCCACCTCGGCATCCGAGAGGAGGTGTTCGCCTGCGCGGAAAATCCAGCGCAGGTCGAGCCCCCCGGCCACGCCGCCCGCTCCGGCCGCGCCAGCCGGGCCGTTGCGGCCATTGCGGCGCGGCGCGGCCACGGCCTCGATGGTGATTTCGCGCGCGCCGGCCAGCAGGTTGGCGGAGGTGGGGCAGAGTTCGATTGCGAAAAGTTTTTTCCAGGCCGGCAACGTGGTCTTGAGAAAATTCGTCACCTCCGCGACCGAGGCCAGCACATAGGCGCCGAGCTCCTGCGAGTAGGCGAAGTGGGCCCGGCGCGCGTAGGCCGCGAGGCCGATGAGCCTGGCGCGCTCCACGGAGCCGGGCGGCCGGGCGCGGCCCTGCGCAGCCGCGCCGAGAGCGGGCACGCGCGAACCGTCATCATCCACCCAGAATGCCTCGAACCCCAGGCCCTCCGCACGCGTGGTGAAAGACAGGAGCAACGTCCGCGCGCCCCCGGGCGCGGGTGCCGACGCCGACGCGGCCACGCCGGAGACCGGGGATGACGCCGGCACCGACGGAGGCGCGGGAGAGGCGGGAGAGGCGGGAGGCGCGACTGTCGAACCGTTGGCCGCGACGGAGGCGGCGGGCGGCGCGGCGCGGCCGGGCGAAGGTGCGGGGCCGGGTGCAGGGGTGGGGGTGGGGGTGGAAACGGCACCCTCAACGGCAGGGTCAGCCGCAGAGGGCGCGGGAGAAAAAGGCGGGACGGTTTCCGGCAGCGGCGAGATTTCGTCGGCGACGAGTTCCTCGATCTCGTGCAGGCCGGCGACGGCGAGGGCGCGGGCGCGGGAAGACTCCCCGTTTTCGGTCGAGGAACGCACCCGGAAGGTGTCGGCGGAGCGCCATTCGATCACGGCATACTCGTCATGCTTGTCGATGCGGCGGTGGATAATCGCATCCATTTCCGTGAGTTCCACCTCGCGAATCTCGCCCTCGCGGTAAATGCGGTGCCCATCCTCAAGTTGTTCACGGGTGAAGAATTTGTCCCAATCATGCTCCAGCCTGGAAAACCAGAACTCAAGGGACTGTGGGGTGTAAACGCGCTTCGGTCCGTGGGATTGCATCCGGCGAAAAGAAGAGACCGTAGAAAGCCGGTTTGCTCCGGCAACCCCTATTTTGTGGACGATATTTATCCATGCGGTTTTCTTGACCTTGGCGCGGCAGATGTCTCCAAACCCTTGCCAGATGTCAGGCTCGCCACACACCACCGGTACCGCCACCGCCTCCCCCGGGTTTCCCGACGAAACCGGTCTCGGCCCCCCCCCTCCCCCT
>JAISAX010000364.1 GCA_031266495.1 Opitutaceae bacterium | reverse complement strand
CCCCCCCCCCCCCCCCCCCCCCCCCCCCCCCCCCCCCCCCCCCCCCCCCCCCCCCCCCCCCCCCCCCCCCCCCCCCCCCCCCCCCCCCCACATGGGTTCAATGATTCAGACGGTTGTGCGGCGATGCTTGCGAAATGCGGTCACTAAAATACCACACAGGCCGCCGAGCAGGATTGCCGTGGTTGCCGGTTCCGGAACGGCGGTGACGACGGTCAAGAGGAGCGCTTTGTTGTCGGCGGCCAAGGCAAGCTTCGCCTCGAAGCCTCCGATGGCACCCGAGAGTTGGCCGTCGGCCAGCGTGCCGACGATGGTGGTGGTAGTGGAAATCAGGATATACGTCCCGGCGCCGAAGCCCTCTCCGGTAGTGAAGACGAAATCGCCAAAATCGAGAACACCGGAGCCGATGTTGAGGGAAGAACCGGAGCCCAGTGCGATCTTGTCGCTGGCGTCGGTTGCGCCGAGGCGGAACAACAGCGAGGCGCTGTCACCGGTCAGGGCCGCGCCCAGATCGAGAGAGCCGGCGCCGAGGTTCATGGTCAGTGTGCCGGTGGCGCTTTCGGCGCCTGCGGAAAGTTTGCCGCCGGTCCCGATGATTACACCGGCATCGCCAGCCGTGGTGATCGTGCCCGAACCGCCAAGGGTTCCTCCCGTGACGGACCAGGCCGCGCCACCGGTGTGCGTCCCGTTGACCCAAAGCGCGCCCGCGCTCACCGTTGTCGCGCCGTTCCAGGTGTTGGCTCCGTTGAGCGTGGTGGCGCCGGAGCCGGTCTGGCTGATCAAAAAGGTGGTGGGATTGGTCGTGGCTTCCATGCCCAGATTCGAGTCAACGGTGACCGTGCCGGTACCGTCGAATTTGATGTGAACGCTGGCTCCGGCGTCGCCGCCGTTCGTGCCCGTCATGTTCAGGTTTCCCGGGGTGAATACGAGGCGGCCGGCGCCGTTGTTGGTAATGCACACATCCTTGAGGCCAAGCGTGCTTGATTGTCCCAGGATCAGCGTTCCGCCATTGAGGTCAAGGGTTTGGTTGCGGGTGCCTCCGTCAACAAAAACGCCGCCGCCGGTTCCCGGCACAATCAGCCGCCAGGTGGTCCCCGACGCCATCCGGACCGTGATGTCGTCCGTGACGGAGGTGCCCGTATCCAGAAAACGGATTGCTCTGGGCTGGGCGGTTTTGTCGGGCACGTCAATGGTCCCGGAAGCGGCGTCGCCGAGTTGCGCCTCGTAGGCGTTTCCCGGCACGGTGTCGTCGCTCCAGTTTGCGGCTTCGCTCCAGTTGGTAGTGCTACCGCCATTATCCCAGGCGCGTATGTTTTGGGCGTGGAGCGGAGCGGTAGAAAACAGAGTGCCGGTCATGATGCAGCCGACGGGGGAAAACCGCACGGCGAAGGTGGTGAGAGTTGTGATGATTTTCATGGTGCCATATGGCCAGGGAGCGTTTGTGCAAGTAGTGGAGCGGGTCGGACACAGGAGCGTGTTCATGACAAGGATTGGGGCAGGGCGGGGGGGGGATGGCAAATGTGGCGTTATAGAACGTTCAATAGAGCGGGGAATCGTGTTTTCCATGTGGCGGCGCTTGCCATCTTTCGCGCGCTTTCCCACACTGGCCGGGTTGCTATGGATGCACCCGATACTCCACCGCCCTCCCTGTCAAAGATCGCCCGGCGCGCGGGCGTGGCGAAATCCACGGTATCGATGGCTCTGCGCAACGATCCGCTAATCTCGGAAAGACAGCGGAAGCGTATCCGTAAAATGGCGACAGGGATGGGCTGGCGTCCGCAGCCTCATGTGGCGCAGCTCATGTCGCAATTGAGTCTGCTGCGAAACCGGCAGTGCAAGGCGACGCTCGCCATGGTGAGCGCGGTGGAGGCGGATCCGAAAACGATCCCTCCCTCAAGCGCGGCGGCCGGCTGGCTGGCCGGAGCGGAAGCCAGGGCGCGTCAATTGGGCTACGGGCTGGACCATTTCTGGTTGCATGACCCGGAAATATCCGCGGAACGGCTGGCGAAGATTCTTTGGGCGCGCAACGTGCAGGGAGTCGTGTTGCACTCGCTCGACAGCACCACCTGCTTGCCGTTGGCGAAACGTGGCTCGGCATGGCGACAGTTCCCGATCGTCACAATCGGTTCCCGGATGCAGATGTTCCCTCTGAATTTTGTGTGCGCCGACTACCACGCCACCGCGATGCAGGGATGCAGGCAATTGCTGTCGTCCGGCTACAGGCGGATCGGTCTCTACATGGTGCGCTGGCTGGACAACAAGTGGGAGCATCGTCTCGTGGGCGGTTATCGGACGTGCATGGAAGAATGGGAATTGGATATGCCGCCCGTTTTTTTTGTTAATTGTCCCCGAAACCAGCCTGCGGATGAGAGTGTTCAGGCGGCGTTCAAGCGGTGGCTCACCGAGCAGCGTCTGGATGCCTGCCTTGGTGTCACCAGTTATGTCCTCGACCGGATCTTGATGGCGGGCCTGCAGGTGCCCGGCGACATCGGAGTGGCGGTGCTTGATTTGCCCGGAGAGTTGCGCGGCAGGGTCGCGGGAATGGAACAGCAGCATATGAATGCCGGCATGGCCGCAATTGATGCGTTGGTCAGCCAGATACTGCGACAGGAGGCCGGAATCCCTCCATTCCAGCAAGGCATCATGATCGGAAGCTCGTGGGTGCCGGGGCCGACGGTGCGGGCCGTAACACCGACGGCAGTACGAAAACGAGAAGATGTCGGACGTCTTCGAAACGCGTGAGGTCGAGGTCGAAAAAGCCGCGCAAGCGGCGGGGTCAGCAGGAGGTCCGCACGGGGGCGTGCGGCGTTCATGGTCTGCGCAGTTGACGGAGCAGGGCGAGGAGGGGGGCGAGGCCCATCTTGGTGTCGTGCGCATACCAGCCGCGCCAGCGGGGCGGGTGTTCGCCGGCGGGCCAGGCGGCGAGCGCGGTTTCAAGGCCGGCAATGGCGGCGGTGTCGTCGGCGGGCGTGGTGTAGAGGGCGGCGAGGGCGCGGTAGAGGCCGAGGAGGATTTGCGTCTGGGCGAGAAGGTTGGTCGCGAAAAACGACCGGTGGCGCGGATCAAGCGCGGCGGCGGTGGCGGGATCGCCGAGTGTCGAGTGGAGGTCGGCAAGGCGGTCGATGGCGGCACGCAAGCGTTCGGGGAAGCCGGGGGCGTTGAGGGTGTCGCGCGCGGGGTTGGGGGCGGGTTCGCCGGGCGCGGTGGCGGGGTTGGCGGATCGGCGCGCCTCGTCGCGGCGGGCAATGAGTTCCCGGTGGATGAAGTGGCGCGCAGCGCCGTCGTAAAGGCGGAAGCCGGGGGTGACTTCGGGGATGGCGGCGAGAAGTTTTTCGTGGAGCGGGGCCAGGCCGGACGGCGACCAGCGG
>JAISAX010000314.1 GCA_031266495.1 Opitutaceae bacterium | reverse complement strand
TCGCCCCCGAGACTTCGGGGGCGAGGGGGCCCCGGCAGAGGGTGTATAGACCGCCGAGCGGGGGAGGGGAAGGCAAACGCCGGCGCTTCGTCTGGCGTTTTTCCCTCCACTTTTAATTGCACCCTTCCGCCTGTACGTCATCAACAATGCCTGCCAAGCGCTGATACAATCGCCAATCAATTCCATAGTGACTCGTGGATATGGAGAGAACCCGCCAATGAGCCGGGAAGGACAATTGCTCGACAAAGAATCACTGCGCTTGGTACAGGGCAAGCCACGGGCGGCCATCTGTTGATCGGCATCGAGGATGATCGGGACGAACCATCCGCCGGGCAACGTGTTCCCATGGAACTTCCCGACATTCTGCGGCGCAAATTGGCCGGGCGCACCGTCAATGTTTCCGTATTGCCGGACGTGGTCACCGCGCTCAATGGCGGACAGTACATCGACCAGTTGCATCAGGAGGGAGCGCGCAGCGGCACACGCTGTCGTTTTCCGAAGTTTGGCTCAAACCCGAGACTATCGATCTTGTCTGAGCCAAGGGGCCGCGCCAAATTTCCTCAAAAGCATCGATGACAAGCTGTCACCAAAGCTTTTTCCGCTTGGCTCGCTCGCTGCGTCTGTGCCAAGTGATGACTCCAAGACCCGCCAGGAACATCGCCATCGGCGTGATGGCGCGTTCGTTTGCCGGCGCTCCTGCGCCTCATCCATCCGCCCGAGCGTAATGTAGAAAACCAATGTCTCTTTCCCAGCCTCCCGCCCCTGGTTCCCGCACCCTGATCCGCGACGAAGAATGGCTCGTTCAGCACGCCGATCAATGCGCCCAGGGGGGCTGGCAGTTGTCCTGCATCGGTGTGTCGGAAACCGTGCGCAACCGCCACGCCTTGTTCCTGACGGCGCTCGATGAAGTCACCCTGATCGACCCGGCGCAGACCGAGCTGGTGTTCGATGACTCTCCCGGCTTCATGGCCGCCCGGCTGGCGATCGAAGCCTGCCTGCGCCAGTCCGCTGTGCAGGGCGACGCCCTGGTGCTGGGGCAAGAGGCCGTGATGGACGCCTTGCCCTTCCAGCTCGACCCGGCCCACCACGTGCTGCGGCAACTGCGTCCACGCCTGCTCATCGCCGATACCGTCGGCCTGGGCAAAACGCTCGAAGCGGGCATCCTCACTGCCGAACTGATCCGCCGCGGTCGTGCCCGGCGCATCCTGGTGGTCACCACCAAAAGCATGATGCGCCAGTTCCAGCAGGAGTTCTGGAACCGCTTCACCATCGCGCTGACCCGCCTGGATTCGGCTGGCATCCAGCGCATACGCCGCCAGATTCCCGCCAACCACAACCCCTTCAGCTACTACGACCGCACCATCATCTCGGTCGATACGCTCAAGCGCGACAGCGAGTATCGTCATTACCTCGAAAGCGCGTGGTGGGATCTCATCATCATCGACGAAGCCCACAACGTCTCCTACAAGGGCAACCGCACCCAAAGCAATCGGCTGGCCGACTTGCTGGCCCGGCGTTCCGATGCCCTCATCCTGCTCACCGCCACGCCGCACAATGGCAGAAAGGAAAGCTTCGCCAGCCTGGTACGCATGCTCGACCCCACCGTGCTGCCACCGAAGGCCGACTATACCCGCGGCGATGTGGCGCATTTATTCATTCGTCGCTTCAAAAGCGACGTGCGCGAGCAGATGAAGCAGGATTTTCCCGAGCGTCAGGTCTTCAGGCTCGCCGCCCAGGCCAGCCCGGCCGAGAACCTCGCCTTCGATGCCCTGGCCGAACTGAAGCTCGAAAGCGACGGCGGCGCGCGCGACGGCGCCATGCTGTTTCGCACCGTACTGGAAAAGGCGCTGTTTTCCTCGCCCGCCGCCTGCCTGCAAACGCTCAAGGAGCGCATCCGCCGCCTGGAAACCCGCGACGCCGCGCATCCCGACCTCGCTCCGCTGCGCGACCTGCAAGCCAGGGTACAAGCGATCGAACCCGCGCAGTTCAGCAAGCTTCAATACCTGATCGCCCAGCTCAAGGATGGTCCGCATGGGCGCTGGGACGGCCGTGCCGCCGATGACCGCCTGGTGCTCTTCACCGAGCGCATCGAGACCCTGAGATTTTTGCAGCGGCACCTGTCCGCCGCGCTGGGTCTGAAGGACGCCGCCGTCGCCATCCTGCACGGACAGTTGCCCGACCAGGACCTCCAGCAGACCGTCGAGGATTTTGGCCGTGGTCATTCGCCACTGCGCCTGCTCATTGCCTCGGATGTCGCCTCCGAAGGCCTGAACTTGCACTACCAGTCGCACCGGCTGATTCACTTCGACATCCCCTGGTCGCTGATGGTGTTCCAGCAGCGCAATGGCCGCGTGGATCGTTATGGGCAGACCCGTCCGCCCAGGATCGGTTATCTCTACACCCAGCCACGCAGTGAGCGTATCCGTGGCGACCTGCGTTATCTCGAAATCCTGATCGAAAAGGACGAACAGGCCGCTCGCAACATCGGCGACCCGTCCGCCTTCATGGGTTTGTACGACGAGGAAGCCGAAATCCTGGAAGTGGCCAAGGCTATCGAAAGCAGTCATACCGCCCAGGCGTTTGCCGAACGACTCGCCGCCGGTGACGTCGACCCCTT
>JAISAX010000299.1 GCA_031266495.1 Opitutaceae bacterium | reverse complement strand
GAACATTCAACATTTAACATTTGGTTCTTCGACGTTTTCAGTGGAAACAGGGAAACAGGGAAACAGGGAAGAAGGGGGGGAGAGGAAGGGAGAGAAGGAGAATGTGAAGGCGTGTGGCGGGGGGGGGCCGGGGGCCGCCCCCCGCCAGGCGGCCCCCCCCGGGGGGGGGGGGGGTTTTTTTGGGGGGGGTCTCTGGCTCCCCCCCGCCAAGGGTATGCATATTCCCCCCCCCCCCCCCGGAATCATGGGCAGGAAGTCCATGCCTCCTGGCGGCGTTTTGCTGCCGCCCGCCGCTCAGCCGATCCACTGCACGCCGCGCATGTCGCCCGTTTCCAGGAAGCGCTGGTGCATGAGGAAGGCGTTGGCGAGCGTCTGCGGGGTGTGGCCTTTTTTCGCCATCTCGCCGTAGCGCAGGAGCTGGTCCCGGAACTCGGGATGCGCGCACTTTTCGACAATGAGGCGGGCGCGTTCGTTCGGGTCCTTGCCGCGGAGGTCGGCGATGCCGTTCTCCGTGATGACGACCTGCACCGAGTGCTCGCTGTGGTCCATGTGCGAGACGAGCGGGACGATGGTGCTGATCTTGCCTCCCTTGGCCGCGGACGGGCAGGTGAAAATCGAGATGTAGGCGTTGCGCGTGAAATCACCCGACCCGCCGATGCCGTTCATGAGGTTGCTGCCCATGACGTGGGTGGAGTTCACGTTGCCAAAAATATCCACCTCGATCGCCGTATTGATCGTGATGATACCGAGGCGGCGCACCATTTCCGGGTTGTTGGTGATCTCCTGCGGACGGAGCAGGAGGCGCGGACGGAAAAACTCGATGTCCTCGTAAATGCTCTTCAGCAGGTCCGGAGCGATGGTGAGCGAGGTGCCGGTGGCAAACTTGCACTTGCCGGAACGGATGAGGCCGATGACGGAGTCCTGGATGACCTCCGAAAACATCTCGAACGCCGGGATGTCGGGATTGGCGCCGAGCGCGCCGAGCACGGCGTTGGCGATGTTGCCCACGCCGGACTGGAGCGGGAGAAATTCCGCCGGAATGCGGCCAACGCGGATTTCGTTGGCAATGAATTCGGCCACGTTGGCGCCGATCTTGTTGGTGAGTTCGTCCGCCGGGTCGAAGCCGCCGACTTCGTCGGCCTTGTCGCTCTCGACGATGCCGACGATTTTTGCAGGGTCCACTTTCACCACCGCGCCGCCGATGCGGTCGGAACAGTTTTCGAGCGGGATGACTTTCCGGTGCGGGGGATCGAGCGGTTCGTAAATGTCGTGGAAGCCGCGCAGCTTCGGGGAGTGGTAACGGTTAAGCTCGATGATGACTTTTTCGGCGGTGCGCAGAAAGGTGGGCGAGGCGCCGACCGAGGTGCTGAGCACGATCTCGCCGTCGGCGGTCACGTCGCAGGCCTCGACGATGGCCCAGTCGAATTTGCCGAGGAAACCGCAACGCACCTGCTGCTGGATGTGCGAGAGGTGCATGTCGAAAAACCGGATTTTTCCGCTGTTGATGCTTTCGCGGAGCGACTTGTTGCTCTGGTAGGGCGTGCGCCAGGAGATGGCGTCGGCGCGGGCGAGTTCGCCGTCGAGCGAGTCGCCGGTGGAGGCGCCGGAGACGATGGCAACCTTGAAGGGGCGACCGGCTTCATGTTCCGCCCTGGCCCGGGCGGCGAGCGCCTTCGGCACGACTTTGGCAGCGCCGGCAGGCGTGAAACCACTGACGCCAATCGTGCTGCCGTGGTTGATAAGGGAAGCGGCCTCCTCGGCCGTAAGGGTGCGGAATGGAAGACTCATGGTGAGAATTACGAAATATACGAAAAACAGAGACTCTCCGTTTCCTGAAGGCCCCGCACGGACGCGGCAACTGGCCGATAGGCGGGGCACAAAGATTCGCAAGAAATGCGTGAAAACCCGGTTTTCTTGCCAAAAAAAGCCCAAAATCGGGGAAAAACCGGGGAAAATCGGGACGTTTTGAACAAAAACGCCCGAAAACCGGCCTTCGCAAAACGGATTCGGGAAGACCGGTCCCTCCCCCCCCCCCGCCTCCGCCTCCGCCGGCGTGCGCGCCCTGGACGGCGGTCAGCTCCGGTAATCCGCGTTTTCGCTCACATACTCGTGCGTGAGGTCGGCGCCGAGAATCGTGGCGGCTTCGGGGCCGTTGCCGAGGTCCACGACAATCTCCACGCAGCGTTCGTGCGGCGGGTAATCCACCGGCGGCGTGAACACGCCGTCGGACGTCGGACGGCTCGCGTACAGCTCCGCCGCCTTCAGGTGCGCCACGAGCGCGAGTTCCTTCCGCGGATCGAGCAAAAACGCTCCGTTCGCAAAAATTTCGATGCCGCCGATCTCCGCGCGCATCCGCGAGAGATCGGCGCCGGGCGCGTGCGCGCCGACGTGTTTTCCGATGGCCTGCACGAGGCGGCCCACGTTGGGATCGTTGCCCGCGATGGCGCACTTGAAGAGCGGGGCGTTGACAATCGCCTTGCCGAGAGCGCAGGCGAGCGCGGACGTGGCTGCGTTTTTTACTGCCACGCGGATCACGTGCCGCACGCCTTCGCCGTTGCGGACGATGTCTTCGGCAAGATCGCGGCACACCTGCGTCAGCGCGGCCTCGAACTTCGCCTGCGCGGCAGCCTGCGCGTCCGCATCGCTGCTGGAAGAGCAAAGCGGCACGGCCCCGGAGGAGACGAGCACGACGGTGTCGGAAGTGCTGGTGTCGCTGTCGATGCTCATGCGGTTGAAGGACACGTTGACGGCACGTTGCAGCATCGCACGCAGGGCGTCGCGCGGCACGTCCACGTCGGTCAGGATATAAACGAGCATCGTGGCCATGTCGGGTTCGATCATGCCGGCACCCTTGGCGATGCCGACAATGCGTCCGACGTTCGCGACGCTCTCTTTTCCCCCTCCCCCCCCCCCCTGTGCGCTCGT
>JAISAX010000186.1 GCA_031266495.1 Opitutaceae bacterium | reverse complement strand
AAAACCTCTCCGTCCTTATCCGGCCCAATAACGCCGGCACGCGCTGCCTGTTCCCCTCTCTCCTCTCTCCGCCCTACCCTGCTCTCTTTCTCCCTTTCTCCCCCATAATTACTCATCCTACCTCTCCCTTCTCTCCTTCAGCAGTTTCCCTGCCGAACACTACTGAGTTCAAGGAACAGAAGCGGAAACGGAAGGTGTCGGATCGCCATGCCGGCACGCTGGCCGTGCATCTCGATAAGTTTGCGGTGTCATTCGGCAAGACCGATATTCGCCAGATACAGAAAGACCCCTATAGATTCTGACCCAGAGATGAAGAGAAAGAAGAGGAAGAAGAAGAGAGAAGAGTTGAAGGAGCTGAGGGTGCTGGGAGGCAAAGGGATGGCCCGCGCCTTGCCGCCTTCAGGAAAAAAAGAGTGGGAACCGGGCGCTTCAACAGGTGAAGCAGAGGTATGCAAACTCAACCCGGCCCCCCTGGGGCATAGGCGTAAACTTAATTTTTTGACATTTCGAGAGATTGAGTTGTAATATATTTGTATGTGTGAAATTACTATAGATGAAGATTGGGATATCATAGAGACATTTTTGCCGGTTCGCTGGCAATGGCAGGCGAAGAAGACAGGGGCGGTAAGGCGGATGAGAGGAGTGAGAGGATATGCGAACCTGTTGAGGTTATTGATGTTGCATATAAGCGGAGGATTGTCGCTGGAGCAGGCGGTCATGAGAGCCGGAGAACTGGGGATAGCCAGGGTATCTGCGATGGCACTACACAAGCGATTGAGCAAGGCCAGACCGTGGTTTGAATGGATGTGCGAGAGACTGATGGTGGAGCGCAAGGGAAGAGGATTTGACGATGGGGTATTGGCCGGCAGGCGAGTGCTGGCAGTGGACGGATCGGACATCAAGGAACCCGGAGCGACAGGGAGCAGCTGGCATCTGCACTACGCGATCGAGTTGCCGAACTTGCGGTGTGCGCACGCGCAGTTCGACACACAGGCGGAAAGCCTGAGACATTATCCGGTACGCGCGGCAGACATAGTAATGGCAGACCGGGGCTACGCCAGACGCAGTCAGCTGGCATGGCTGATCGAACAAGAAGCAGATGCGATTATCCGGATCAGCCCCAATCATTTTCCCGTCGAGGAGTCGGCGAGGCAAGACTGCCTGAAGTTCGACTGGCTCAGACATCTGAAACAATTAAAGGGATACAGGCCCGGAGAGTGGACCGTGTGTTTCACTCACGAAGGGCGCACTTACACAGTGCGCATATGTGCGGTACGCAAAAGCTTGGCTGCACAAAAAAAAGCCCTGCACGCCATCGAAACAGAAGCACGCAAAAAGAACCGCACGATCAAACCCGAGACACGGGAATACGCCAAATACGTGATCGTGCTGACCACGCTGCCAAAAACGCTGCTGGATACCCGTGCCGTCCTCGAACTGTATCGCTGTCGCTGGCAGATAGAACTCGCCTTCAAGCGTCTCAAAAGTCTGCTGGAAGCCGGTTGCGGCCCGAAAAACGATCCGGCCACCGCTCTGGCATGGATGCAGGGCAAACTCCTCGAAGCCCTCCTGGTTGAAAAACTCCTCGAAAAAACGGAGTGTTTTTCCCCCTGGGGCCACGCATTCTGATGACGAATGCCTCTGGCGCCTGTTCATCAAGGCCCGCGATTCCCTCAAACGTGCCATCGCTCCTGCTCTCCCCATCCCCGTCTTCCTCGCAAATGCAAAACGTATCCGAAAATGTCTCCGTAATAACACCTCCCCGGCGCAAAAACAAATGCAGGTAGTTGCAAAAATATTACAGAATGTAAAAAATTAAGTTTACGCCTATGCCCCACGAGGGCCTTTATCAATCGATGAGAAAGATCAGTCCAGAGAAGTTTGCGTTGCGGCACGAGGTGGTGCGCTATGCGGTGGCGAACGGCAACCACGCGGCGGACCGAACACCCTGCCCCCCGCGCTCGCCCCCGCCATCGCCCCAGCCATCGCCCCCGCGCTCCAGGACTACCCGTTGCCCGCCGGCCTTACCCCCATCCAGTTCGACCAACTCCGCGCCACCCTCACGCAAGCCATGACCGGCGCCGTGCTCACTCCGACCGGCCTGGTCAAGCTCACCCCGCCGGTCCTCTCCACCCCCCTGGAATCGCTCGCCTCGTGGCTCCGGATCATGCGCTCCGCCGGGATCACGATCATCCCCGAGTTCCAGCACGGCACCGCCGCCTGGTCACGCTGGAAACAACTCACCCGGGACCCCAAGACGACAGAGGAACAGTGGGGCATATTTTACGCGCGCCGCGCCAGATCCTCGTGACACCTTGGGCGGCATGGTGCGCAGGGAGAACCTGCGACGGGGTTCTGTATTTCCCCATAGAAACACCGCCCGTTTTTTCCCCGCCCGCAACCTCCCCTCATGGCCGACGAAGGACTCGACATCCGGATACCTGCGAGCCGGCCTGCTTGTCCCGACCGATGTCCGTCGCGCCCGCCGCGATGCCTGCGCGGACTGCGAGCAGCGCCAGGAGAGCGGCCATCGCGGCCTGTGGTTATGTGCTGGCCGGGGATGCCAGAGCTGCGGAACGCAACATGACCTGCGCATGGTCCTGCCACCCACACGCTGTCCACGCGGCCAATGGGCCTCATGACCACTCCACTCCACGCGCCGACAATCGCCTTGCACGACGCCTGCAAGGCACTTTCAGTGTCCGGCGAGGGGGAGGGAGGGGGGTGGGGAAAAAGATGGCCGGAAAATGCGGTTTTTCGGGTTTTTCCTGAACCTTTGCAAGTTTTTACTGAACTCGACGCGGATTTACAGTCGCGGGTGCCCTCCATCGCTTCAACCCTCCCGCTCGCCCAAACGCCAACGCCGACGTCGAATCCAGCCACTCCACCATCGAACCCGAGTTCTTCGACCTCGAACACTTCCACGGCACTGCCTCCTTCATCGCCTCCTCCACCTCCTACCAGCACTTCTTCAACTTCGCCCGCAAAAACCGCTCTCGCTCCAACCTCGCTCCGGCCGATCTCCTCGCCATGCGCTCTCCTCTCCTTCATCCTCGCATCCTCCTTTTCCCTCCCGTCTTCCTCGACTTTCTCTTGGGTCAAGTTCTGCTTGGTCCTCCCGGGTTTTACCGGGAATTTCGGCCGGCATGCCGCTCCAGTTCGCGGTCAATCCACCCGGCGAGAGCGGCCTGCCCGGCCAGCGTCTCGGGCGGGGTGTGGGCGTTGCGCCAGGCGTGGAAGGGGCGGGCGGCGCCCTGGTCGAGCGTGGCGGTGTCGTTGTGGATGACGACATCGACCGTGCCCGCCGCAAAGAGCCGGGCGACGGCCTGCGCCTGCGCGGCCTCGTCGGCGGTGAGCTTGAATCCGGCCACGAAGAGCGGGTGACCGCCGGCCGGCGCGTAGCTGCGGAGCTCGGGGAGGAGCTTGGGCGTGGGGACGAGGCGGAGGATCATCTCGTCGGCGCGCGAGGTGAGTTTGCCCGGTTGCATGGACTCGGGCCGGTAGTCGGAGACGGCGGCGCACTGGATGACGGCGTCGTAGTCGCCGGAGCCGAGCAGGGCGCGCAGGCGGGCGCGCAGGTCGGCGGTGGAGCCAAAGCGGCGCGTGTCGGCAACGGCGCACGGCAGCACGGCGCCTTCGCCGTGGAGGAGCGTCACGGCATGGTCGCGGGCGGCGAGCGCATCGGCCAAGGCGGCTCCGGTCGCGCCGCTGCTGATGTTGGATACAAAACGCACGGCGTCGATCGGTTCGCGCGTGGCTCCGGAGGTGATGAGGATTTTCACGAGGTGGAAGGCTGGAGTTGGAAGTCTGAAATTTGAAGTTGATAGTTGGTAGTTGGTAATCGGTTACGGGCCGCGCCTGCGGTTGATGACCAATTTCAAATTTCAAATTTCAGACTTCAAATTTCAAACTACCAACTACCAACTACCAACTACCAACTGCAAGTTTCAGACTTCAAACTTCAAACTTCAAAATCCAAACTTCAAACTCTCCCGGCCCGGCCGGGCTGGCTCACGCGATATGCCGGGGGTCGCGGACGGGAGCAGGAGTGGTCGGGGAAAAATATAACTGGATTTGCATGACGATTTCGTCCGGTTCGAGCAGGCGGCCCACGCCTTCCTCGCCGCAGGCGAGCGCCCCGGTGCCGGGGCCGAGGACGCGCGCGCCGAGATCGGCAAGCCGGCGCAACGACGCTTGCGTAATGCGATTCTGATACATGGCGACGTTCATCGCCGGCGCGATCCACCAGGGTTTTTTGCGGATCTCCCACGCGAGAAAGAGCGGGCCGATGGCGTCGCCGGCAAGGCCGGCGGCGAGACGGTTGATGGTGTTGGCCGTGGCGGGGCAGACAATCGCGAGGTCGGACCAGCGGGTGAGGTCGATGTGGTCCATGGCGCGGCCGGGTTGCCAGAAATCGCTGTAAACGGGCTGCCCGGTGAGTCCTTCGAGCGTGGCGTTGCCCACGAACTGCAGCGCGGCGGGCGTGGCTACGGTGCGCACCTCGAAACCGGCTTGCATGAGCCTGGAGATGACAACGCAGGCTTTGTAACAGGCAATGGAGCCGGTGAGGGCGAAGAGGATGCGTGGTTTGCGTTTTTCGGGCACGGGCGTCGCTCTCGCGGCGGCGGCGGTGGGCATCCCGGCGGGTTTGGGGGCGCCAAATGCACTGGAGCTGGCGGTGGCACTGGCGGTGGCTGGCGAGCTTGCGGCGGGACGCGGCGCGGCGGCGGCGGCGGAGGAGGCGGAGGCGGCAGAGAACGGGGATCGGGTTTGCGTGTTCATATGTGGAGCGGTGGGAGTGTGGTTCGGTGTTTCAGTGATAGCTTTCGGTATCGGAAGGGAAACTACGGTCGCCGACGGCGGCGGCGAAGGCGGCGAGGCCGGCGGCGGCGACCTGGCCGCCTTGCGCGAAGGGACGGACGAACTTTGGCCGGAAACCGGGCGTAAGCCCGAGCAGGTCGTGAAACACCAGCACCTGGCCGTCGGTGTCGGGACCGGCGCCGATGCCGATGGTCGGGATGGCGAGGGCGGCGGTGATCTCGCGTCCGAGCGCGGCGGGCACGCATTCGAGGACGAGGCCGAAGCAGCCGGCGGTCTCCACGGCGCGGGCCTGGCGCAGCAGGTCGGCGGCGGTCTCCTCGCCGCGTCCCTGGACCTTGTAACCGCCCATGGCGTTGACGGATTGCGGGGTGAGGCCGAGGTGGCCGATCACGGGCACGCCGGATTGCACGAGATGGCGGATCACGTCCTCGTGGCCGTCGATGCCCTCGATCTTGGCGGCGTGGGCGCCGGCGCGGAGCAGGAGGGCGGCGCAGTCCACGGCGGCGGGGATGCCCTTGCAGGCGGCCAGAAACGGGAAATCGGCGATCAGCAGTTTCTGCGCTCCTCCCTCGCCCCCCCCCCCTCTCTGGCCGCCGAGTCCGCGGGCAACGGCGGCGGTGTGGCGCGCGATGATCTCCGGGGTGGCGGCGAAGGTGGTGGCTTCGCCGTCAATGACGTTCGCCACGCTGTCTCCGACGAGCACACAATCGACCGGCGAGTCGGCGACGAGGCGGGCCTCCCAGTGGGTGTAGGCCGTGGACATGGTGATGGGAGCGCCGCCCTTGCGGGCCTTGAAATCGAGGACGGATTTCATGTGAGACGCATACGTTCGCATATTTATCCGGTTCTGCCAATAGCCAGTTATGCACTGATTCTATGCGGTTCAACGGGGTTCAACGGGGTTCGACCGGGACGGTGGCGGGGCAGAGCGCGGCGCGGCGGACGGGGGGGGGGGGAGGGAGGAGGAGCCGGGGGCGAAAAAGGCCAAAATGTGCCTGTCCGGTTGCAAGACGCGGGGAGCTTGCTATTTTCCGCAACCTTGTTGGCCACCTTCCTGGCCACCTTCTCAAATAGCTTGTTAAATAGCTTGTCCACCCGTGGGCTGTGCCCATTAACGTCATCCCCATCTTTTCCTTTCCCGCCATGAACGTTCTCCTCCGCAAGGCTCTCTTTATCGCTGCTGGCTCCGCTGTGCTTTTCGCGGCGGGCTGCAAGAAAAAACCGGTTCGCCCCGATCCGCAGGCAACCGTTATCGGCCAGGTGCCAGGTGGCGCTGGCACGGACTGGAACACGACTTCCGGCAACGAGTACATCAGACCGACCGATATTCCCGGTGGTCCGTTGACGCCGTACCCGGTTAGTCAGGTGGCGGACATCAATACCACGTTGAGCAACAATCCGGACAACCCGCCCTCCGGCGGCGAATTTCGCGACCAGTTCCAGCCGGTCTATTTTGCCTTTGACCAGTCCGCAATCCGTGCCGAGGAGCGTGGCAAGGTCCAGGCCCTCAGGCAGCACCTCGACGCCAATCCCGGCGACCGTGTTCGCCTCGAAGGCCGTTGCGACTGGCGCGGCACGGCCGAGTACAATCTCGGCCTCGGCGACCGTCGCGCGTCTTCCGTCCGCCAGTATCTCCAGGATCTCCGCGTGTCTCCTTCCCGCATCGAGGTGATCTCGAAAGGCGATCTTGAGGCCGTCGAAAATGCCGACGCCGCCACCGCCGCGCGGGATCGCCGCGTCGATATCGTGATCCTGAAATAATTCCCCCTCCCCCCCCCCCCTCCTCGCCCTCGCCCGGGTTTCTCCGGCAGGCGGCGGCACAAGGCGGCACAAAACGCCCCGGCTCCGGGTTTCCTGATCCGGGGCGTTTTGTTGCCGCTCCGGTGAGACTGTTTGCAGGCGGGGGTTGCTCGCGCCGTTTTCGCCCTCGACGTTTGTTGAAGGCTAAATTTTTTCCCGCAATCCACGATCCGCAACCTGTAACCCGCAACCTGTAACCCGCAACCTGTAATCCGTACCATGACCCAACAAAAATCCGATGGCATGAACTATGCCCCGCAAGGCAAACCGAGTCCGGTCGTCAAGGCCGGTGAATTTGTTTTTGCGGCGGCGCATCTCGACCACGGCCACATCAACGGCCAGTGCAACGGCCTCGGCGAGGCCGGCGGCGTGCTGAAATGGATCTACGATCCCGACGCCAAAAAAGTGGAGGGGCTGCGCTCCCGTTTCCCGCAGGCGAAGGTGGCTCGCTCGCTCGACGAGATTCTCGACGACGCCGAGGTGAAGCTCGTGGCCGCCGCCGCCGTGCCCAACCTCCGCGGCCCGATCGGCTGCCGCGTCATGGAGGCGGGCAAGGACTATTTTACCGACAAGACGCCGTTCACCACGCTCGACCAGCTCGACCAGGCCAAGGCCACCGTCGCCCGCACCGGCCGCAAGTACGCCGTGTATTTCAGCGAACGCCTGCACGTCGAGTCGGCCATGTACGCCACCGACCTGGTGCGGCAGGGCGTGATCGGCCGCGTCATCCAGGTGATCGGCCTCGGCCCGCATCGCCTGAACAAGCCGAGCCGTCCCGACTGGTTCTTCAGGAAGGAGCAGTACGGCGGCATCCTGTGCGACATCGGCAGCCACCAGTTCGAGCAGTTCCTGACCTTCACGGGCGCGACGGATGCCACGGTGACGAATGCGGCGGTGGGCAACTACGCCAACCCCGACACACCCGAGCTGGAAGATTTCGGCGAGGCCAACCTCGTCGGCGACAACGGCGCCACCAACTACATCCGCGTGGACTGGTTCACGCCCGACGGCCTCGGCACCTGGGGCGACGGTCGTATGACGATTCTTGGTACGGAGGGCTACATCGAGTTGCGCAAGTACCTTGATGTGGGTCGCGAGAAGACGGGCAATCATGTCTATCTCGTGGACGGGAAGGGCGAGCATCACCTGCAAGTGGAGGGCAAGGTCGGTTTCCGTTTCTTCGGCGAGCTGATCCTTGATGTGCTCAACCGTACCGAGAAAGCAATGACGCAACGGCACACGTTCAAGGCCGCCGAGCTTTGCCTGCGCGCCCAGGCCGCGGCGCGGTGGCTGACGCGGTCAGGGGTGTAAGGAACCGTAATGAAATAAACAGTGCAAAGATGCGCCGGGATTGAGGAGCGAGCCAGCGTCGCTGACTCGGTCATTTATTCCCAATCCGGTAAACTCCCTAGTCAGCTCCTTGGCTCGCTCTTCAAGGGCGCATCTCCAAAACTGGACAATCTCAGGAGTGGCAGTGGCGGGGGGGGGACGGCCGCACCCG
>JAISAX010000177.1 GCA_031266495.1 Opitutaceae bacterium | reverse complement strand
AAAACCTCTGGGTGCTCGCCCGACTGCCATGCAGGCCGCCGGACGCGAACGCCGCCGGACCTCCGGACGACCTGCTCGCGGCCTGACAACTCCTTGGGTGGGGGGGGGGGGGGGCGCGGCCGGGGTGGCGGGCCGGGCCGCGCGGCGGCGGGGGCGCGGCGCGCCACGGCGCAGGGTATGTGTTTTCAGGCCGCGAGCAGTTCGTCCGGAGGTCCGGCGGCGTTCGCGTCCGGCGGCCTGCATGGCAGTCTGGCGAGCACCCAGAGGTTTTGCGTCAGGACCGCCCAGCTCACCGTGTGCCGTCGGTGTTCGAGTCCCTTGCTTCACGGGCGTCCGGACAAAAAGTTGTTGGTGAGTATCCCGATCCTTCCTTCGGTCTGCGCCCGGCGCGCATGGGCTTTGACAAACCGGCTGTTCCGGTGCGCCTGCTCGAAGGCTTCCACGTTGCGGGGCGCGACAAGGTTGCCTCCCCGGTCAGTTCCTCCCTGTTCTTCTCACTGTCAAACTGACGATCCGCGCACACTGCCTTCAGCCCCTTTTTCGAGAGTTTCCTGATCCCTTCCAGTCTCTCCTCAAGGCTCTTGGCGTCCCCGGGATAATCCTTGTACAGTTCATGGTCCACTATCAGCCCTTCGCGGCTTTCCGCCAAAAACAGGTGATTGCCAAACTCTACTTCTTTGCCTGCTTTGCCTCGCTTGATCACCCGGATGTCCGGTTCGTGGTTGCTCAGTATCTTCTCCTCGCTGGCCACTTGCCGGCCCGAGAGTATCCGCTCCGAGGCTTGTCTGATCAGCTCGGGCACCTGCTCTTTCACTTATGAAACTGATGTTACGCGAAAACCAACGTAGGGGCGCACTTCACGTGCGCCCGTTGACGCCGATGAACATCGGCGCCTCATCCTGCGAACACGCGAACGGGCGCACGTGAAGTGCGCCCCTACGACGGCCAGGCGAAACACCAAGCTTCCCACCACTTTCAATTACACCCGATGAAAGGCAGCTTGCACAGATCCCCCCCCCCGCTCTCTCTCCCATCCGCGTCCGGGTCATCACTCCGTGAACCATCGTCCGCATGTCATGGCCAGGGCCAGCATCACCGCTCCGGCCAGCGCAGCCCAGGCACGGGGCTCGGGGACCGGCGACGTTGCCGTCAGCGACAACTTGAGCTGGGTAAATGTGATGGCCGTGGAGCCTGCCGCCGTCGGATGCACGCCGTCAGATACATAGGTCTTGAATAGCTCCGGATCGCTGTCCCGGAGCGCCACCCAGTTCTTGTAATGGTCAATCAAGAGCAGCCCGTATGTGACCGAAACCTGCCGGTAGCCTTCGTAGTACGCCTCAAGGTCCGGACGGATGGTAGCGGAAATTCCACTACCGTTGGGAGAATCCCAGACCGGATTCATGGTCTGAAGGATGATTTCGGCATCGGGCAGCGCCTTCCGGATGTCATCAATCATTTGCGAGAGATTCGCCATGCTCTTCTCCACGGTGATGCCGTAATCGGCGGCGTCCGGGGCGAAGTTGGTGGCCGCGTCGTTCATCGCAAATTCGATAAAAACGGTGTCGGGCGCACGGTCGAGGACCTTGCTCCGGAGGTTGTTGAGGCCCGATTGCGAGGCCAGCGAGGAGAGGCCGCTGTTGATGATAGTGGCTTTTGCATTTCCGGAGGGATCGAGCGTGTTGAGCCAGTTGCCCAGTTCGATGCTCCCTTGGCCGCTCGCGGTCAGGCTGGTGCCGTAAACGACCACCGTCCGGTTTTTCCCGGCGAGGAGGTTTTCGACAAGTTGCGAGGCTCCGGCTGCGCTCGCGGTGACGAGCGAGGCGGCAATCGCGAGGCGCGCGGAGAGGGTGGAAATCAACCGGGGCGGGGAGGGCGGCGGGTTCATGACGGGAAAATAAAAAACAATCAGGCGGCGGCAGTAGCAGTGGCAGTCGCCCGGCGGCGGGCGATCAGGACGCCGATGATCGCGACGGCGCCGGAAAGGAGTGTGACGGTGGCGGGTTCCGGAATGGCGCCGGCGCCGTCGCCGACGGTGGCGCTGAAATGGTTGAGAACATAGGTGCCGTTACCGGGCTGGCCCGCGATCCGGAGACTCACCTCGAATGTTGTCAGTGGATTGCTGATACCGGTCATCGTGAAGCTGTCCGAATGGACCGGAGTGGTTGCGCTGCCGCTGTTGAACATCGAGAGCGTCATGACTCCCTGGTCGTTTTCGTTGAGACCGTAGGTGAAAACGAGCGTCCCGGTTTCGTTGAGGTCGAGGCCGCTGCCGGTGCTCCCTAGGGGCAGAGACCCGGCGCCACCGTTCGACGGGGTGGCATTGGTCGAAAAGCGAATCAAGTCATTTGTGCCGCTGCTGTTGACGTTGTAGAGGGCGAGGTAGCCGGTGTTTTCGTTGTCCGGATCGACGATGTAGATGCCGATTGATGAGTTGGTCGTGGGAATGGATAACGAAATGCTGACCGTCAGCGAATTGGCCTTGGTGATGGTGAAGGTGCTCTGCGTGCCCTTGGTCCCGTCGCCAGGCGTGGTGTCATAAATGTAGCCGCCATTCACCGCATTGGATGTGGAGGCGCCGATGCCGCCGTTTTCCATGTTGGACCAGGTGGAGATGGCGGTCCCGTAGGACTTGCGGAAGTTCGCGGCGAATGTCGTCGTGTCGAGATCAAGCGCGCGGGCGGCGGGCAAGGCGGTGAAAAGCGCGAGCGCGGACAGGGCAAGGCTGCGGCGGAGCACGGAGTGTGGTATCTGGATGTTCATGACAAGGCGGGAGGTTGAATGTTGGTTGCGGTTGACGGTTTGGTTGTGATTGACGGGTTGATCGTGGCTGACGGTTTGGCCGCCGGTTTTTGGGCGGAGTTGCCCGGCGGATGTCGGGAATACTGGACGTAGCAGGGATTTTGCTGCAAACGTACACGCTTGCCTGTTTATCGCATTCACTTGCCATCGTGCCGCCCGCCATATGCCCCGCGAACCCTCCTTGCCATTGTTCAACTGGTCCACGCTCAATCTGGTTTTGCGCTGGGCGTATGATGGCGAGGTGGCGCCGGTTTACCGGCATGGGCATTGCGATCACTCGACCTGTTACGTCGCGTGGTTCGTGCGGCGGGGATGGGTGCGCGTCTCGCAAGGTTCGCGGCTTTGGCAGGCCCGTCCGGGGCAGTGGCTCATCACGCCGCGGCACAGGATCGAACAAACCTTTCCGGACGATGCCCGGCTGCTCTCCGTCAACATCGTTTGCCAGTGGCCGGGCGGTGAAAACCTGTTCGCCCAGACGGATGGTCTGGTGATCGAGGGCGCGGAGTTTCCCGAACTCGAAAAAACCGGGGCGGCGCTCTGCCGTCTGATCGAAAAAAACGTTCCTGGCGCCAGAAACACGCTTGGCATGTATGCGGGTTCCTACCGGTTGTTCCTGAAACTCCAGCGCGCGATGCTGGAGTGGATGGATGCGCTGATCGCGGCGACGCTCGCTCACGGGTGGTCCTACTCGCACGCGGGCAACGCGGATGCGCGTGTGATCGCGGCGGCCAGCCGGCTCGACATCGCGCCGCTCAATCAACCCCTCCCGTGGCGCGAAATCATTCGCGAAACCGGCCTGACTCGGGTGCAGATCGACCGGCTTTTCCAGCAAGAATATTCGCAAACGCTCGCCGCGTACTGGAACCAGCGCCGGCTGCGCCTGACCTTGCGCACGTTGTCGGTCACCGGCCAGCCTTTGAAAGAATTGAGCCACCGTCTCGGCTTCTCGCAGCCGGCCCATTTCACCCGCTGGTTCAGGGGGCAGACGGGGGAATCTCCGCAAGCCTGGCGGCTGCGCCACGTTTCACGGTGATGCGTGGCGCGTGACTGATGTTACGCGGATTGACGGGCGAGGGGGGGGGGAGGGATGAGCGGGCGTCAGGGGCGGGCGCGGCGTCGGTGGCGGGCGAGGATGGCGAGGTACGGTTCCTAAGAGCGTGTTTAGAATCTTTTCAGTAATATAGAAATAAATGATAATACGATGAAATGTTTGCTGGTGTTTAACTTACGCTCGCAATTCTTCCAATTGCGTCGATATTTTTCTAACC
>JAISAX010000107.1 GCA_031266495.1 Opitutaceae bacterium | reverse complement strand
TCTTCACCTCGTACCGCCACGCCCGCTCCGTCCGCCTCGCCCGGCCCCGCCCGCGGCGCTCCGCTCTTCACCCGCTCCCATGCGCCGTGGCTGCTGACGCGGCCAGTGTTCTGGCTCGCCCGCCTCCTCTACCGCGTGCGCACACGCGGCGCCGACCGCTTGCCCGAAGGCGGCGCGCTGCTGCTCGCCAACCACCTCTCCTACGTCGATGTGATCGTGTTGCAACTCGCGTGCCCGCGCCCGATCCGCTTCCTCACTCACGAGGACATGGCCAAGGCGTCGCGGGTTTTCCGGGTCATCAACCGGCTGGCGGGTTCGATCCCGGTCTCGCCCTCCGGCGCGCTCCAGGCCACCCGCCGCGTGACGCGCGCGCTCCAGGCCGGCGAACTCGTGCTGCTCTTTCCCGAAGGCGCGATCTCGCGCACCGGCCAGCTCATGAAGCTGCAACGCGGTTTCGAACTCATGGCGCGCAAGGCCGGCGTGCCGGTCGTGCCCGTGGCGCATGACGGCTTGTGGGGGTCGGCCTTCTCCTTTTCGGGCAACCGCTACCTCTTCAAATCGCCCCGGCTGATGCGGACCCACGTATTCGTGGCGTGGGGACAACCGATCCCCGCGACCGCGGCCCGGGCGGCCACCGTGCGCCAGGCGCTGCTCGATCTCGGCCACGAGGCGTTCAACGAACGTCCGCAGATCAAGCGGCACCTCGGACGCGAGATCGTGCGCGGCCTCGCGCGCCGCCCGTGGGCGGTGGAGCTTGTTGACCGCACCGCCGCCGAGCGCCGGGTTTACAGCGCCGGGAAAATCCTCGCCGCCTCCGCCGCGTACTCCCGCTGGCTCCGCCGCGCGCTGCCGGAAGAGCGGCGCGTCGGCGTGGTGCTGCCGCCAGGCGCGGCGGCCACAATCACCAACCTCGCCCTCCTCTGCGCGGGCAAGACGCCCGTGAACCTCAACTTCACCGCCGGCCCCGCCGCGATCGAAAGCAGCCTGCGCCTCGCCGGTATCCGTACGGTCATTACAGCCGACGCCATGCGCGCCCGCCTCGCCAGGTTCCCCTGGCCGGGGGGGGCGGGGGGGACGGCGGAGTCGGCGAGGACGGCGAGATCAGCGGGGACGGCGGGGACGGCGGGGTCGGCGGAAAAAACGCTCGATTTCGTCGCCGGGATGAAAGCGGCCGGCGGCGCCCGCGCGGTGCTCCCCTGGCTCGCGGCGGCATGGATCCTTCCCAACAGATGGATTGCCTGGCTGCTCGGCTTGCCGAAACACGGCGGGGACGCGGAGGCCGGCCTGCTTTTCACCAGCGGCAGCTCGGGCGAACCGAAGAGCGTGGTGTACACGCACCGGAACATCCTCGCCAACTGCTGGCAGATTTCCTCGCTCTCGATCCTGCCCGACACCACGCGGCTGCTCGCCTGCCTCCCGGTGTTTCACAGCTTCGGGTTCACGGTCACGCTCTGGTATCCGATGCTGCGCGGGTGCCGGGCGGTGACGGTGCCGGGGCCGCTCGACACCAAAAAAATCACCGACACGATCCGCGAGGAGCAAGTCACGGCGATGGTCGGCGCGCCGACCTTCCTGCGCCCGCTCCTCAGGCGGGCGACGCCGGCGGACCTGCGTTCGTTGCGGGTGCTGGTGTCCGGCGCGGAAAAATTGCCCGATGACCTGCACGCGGCGTTTCTCGACAAGCTCGGCCTCGAAATCCTGCAAGGCTACGGCCTCACCGAAACCTCGCCGATTGTCAGCGTCAACCAGCCCGACCCTCCGCAAACCACGGTCACCGCCGAACCGCAGGACGGGAAACGCCGCGGCACCGTCGGGCGCCTCATGCCGGGCATGACCGCTCGTATCATTGACGCCGATACGAGGGACGTCCTGCCCGCGGACAAGACCGGCATCCTCTGCCTGCGCGGCGCCAACATTTTCGGCGGCTACCTCGACGCGCCCGACAAGACGGCGGAGGTGTTTCACAACGGCTGGTTTGTGACGGGCGATCTCGGGCGCTTCGATGACGAGGGGTTTTTATCCATCGAGGGCCGTCTTTCGCGGTTTTCCAAGGTCGGCGGCGAGATGGTGCCGCACGGCACGCTGGAGCAGAAGCTGATCGAGCTTTTCGATCTGGAAACGGCGGAGGGTCCGCCGGTGGCGATTGTCGGCGTGCCCGATGCGGCCAAGGGCGAGGCGCTGGTGTTGTTGACCACGCAGCAGGCGCTCACGCTCGAGGCCGTGCGGGAAAAACTGTCCACCGCCGGTCTGCCCAATCTCTGGGTGCCGCGCTCCATCGTGCATGTGCCCGGCGCGCTGCCCACGCTCGGTTCGGGCAAGCTCGACCTGAAGGGTTGCAAGAACCTGGCGACGGGAGCCGCGTAGTCCCGCGTAGTCCGCGTACTGGTACTGTGGCGCGGGCGTCTCGCCCGCTCCGGAAGTGGCACGGGCTTCCAGCCCGTGTGACGGCGCAAAGCGCCGCCCCCCTCGTTCTCGTACTCATTCTCATTCTCTTTCTCCGGATTGGTACTCGTACTCGTTCTCGTACTCGTTCTCCTTCTCCTTCTCCTGCTTGTCCTCCTGTCCTGCTCCGAAAAGAGAAGAGAACGAGAAAGAGAACGAGAACGAGAACGAGGTGGACGGCGCTCCGCGCCGCAAACGTCCCCCTCCCCCCCCCCCGGCAATCATGGGCACGGATGCCCATGCCACACCAAACCCACGGGCTGGAAGCCCGTGCCACGCCTCGGCCTGCGTAACATCAGTTACACAAGGTAAAATCAGGCGCGTTACCCGTTTCGTTTGCCATGCTTCCTGGCGAACTTGCGTTCGCGGCGACGCGGTGGCGTGACGGCGAACGCGGGCGTCACTTCGGTTTGGTGAAGCGCGGGATGATCGGGGGCATCAGTTCCTCCCACGGGCACGCGAGCGCGGCCTGGAGGCGCATGGCGGTCGTCACGAGGATGTTGGTCTGCCCGGCCTCGATTTTTTGCACCATGCGCGGATGCAGGTCCACCAGTTCGGCCAGTTGCTCCTGTGTCAGATTCCGGTTCCAGCGGGCACGGCGAACATTGCCCCCCAGGCGTACCAGGATGGCTTGCAGCGGGTCGTTCAGATTCCTTGCCGGAGGCACGCCATAATATGGCGTAAAATTTTCTTGACGAATACGCCATAATAGTACGTGTTAATTCGCATCACTTAATACCTTATTGACGTACCTTACATTAAAACACGCCATAACATGGCGTTCCGGTTTCCGAATCCCGTTCTCACGATCACCTCAGCGTTCCCTCCTCCCCCCCCCCCCCCTTCTCCCCCGTCCATTTCCCACCCGTAACTACAATGAACAAAAAAATAGCATCCTCCCTCCGCCAGCGCTCCGGCGCCCAGGCGTTTACGCTCATCGAATTGCTGACGGTCATCGCGATCATCGGCATCCTCGCCGCCATCATCATCCCGACCGTCGGGAAGGTTCGCCAAACGGCCAAACGCATCGTCTCCAGCAGCAACCTCCGCCAGATTGGCCAAGCTGCGCTGATTTACGCCGCCGATGATCAGGCAAGTCAGTTGCCCAAGGTCAAAAACGCGGTCTCGGCCACTGGCGACGCGGATGACGAAACACTCAAGGGTATCGCTTTCCAACTCGCTTACGGCGGTGGACTCAATGACGCCCAAGTCTGGTTCACCGGCAGTGACGAAACCGAACTCACGAGTGATCCCGCGCTCTCTGTCGTCAAAAAGTCCGACAACTCCGGGCTTGATACGAACTTTGACGGCAAGGTGTTGAAATGCAGCTACGAGTTTGTGGCCGGCCTCAGGGCGGACGATCCGTCCACCACACCGGTCGCATTTACCCGCGGCCTCAGCGCAGGTGGCGCGAATGGCTGGAACCAGGCCAAATTGCCTTGGGGCAAGGACGGCGGACATGTCGTCTATATCGGCGGCAATGTCCAGTGGTACACATCCGGCAATATCAAACAGAAACCCTTTATCACAGGAGGGGCCACCACCACGCCGGGAAGCACCACGGATGACATCAACGAAACGCTCACCTCAGACGAGGCGACCAAGTGTGTCATCCGCAAACCCACGTCGGCGCCGACGACCTGAGACGTCCTCCATCCGGTAATTTTCAACGGATACGGCCTGTTTTTTGCCGTGTCCGTCATGTTTTCCACTGGCGCACGACGGTGTCGTGTAAACGTCAATACCGCATTTGCCTCAAGGGGGCCGGTCCAACCCGATGTCATAGGGGGGGATTGGCAGCGTGCGCCGGTGGTCCATTTTCCTTCCGGCCTGAATCGGCTGTGGCTGGCAGGGCCGCGGCATCCGGGCTGGTGAGGTGAGGCGGCGGAGCGGCAGGCGTCAGTCCCTGCTGCCTGCCATCCGGAAGCGGGCGGGACGCCCGCGCCACGTGACGCTTCGCTAATGAAGAATGCAGAATGAGGTGCAGGAGCTTCGGTTTCCGCAGGGATCGGCCCATTCTTCATTCTTCATTCTTCACTGAAGTTACGCGGACTGCCTTGAAGTGGCACGGGCTTCCAGCCCGCTCCGGGAGTGGCACGGGCATCTTGCCCGTGAGCGTTGCCTCACCGTTCCGGAGTGGCACGGGCTTTTTCTGACAATCCCCGTGGACGACGCGCAGCGTCGCCCTCTGCCACCAGGCAAGATCATTTGTTTGAGAGAATGACAGTTGTTTACAGTGAATGACACGAAGGTGAGCAGGGAGGCGGCGCTTTACTGCCGATCCGTCCACGGGCTGGAAGCCCGTGCC
>JAISAX010000102.1 GCA_031266495.1 Opitutaceae bacterium | reverse complement strand
ATAAATGGCGGACCCTGCCGGCGTCCCCGTACATTGCGAGCTCTTTCAGTACGCAACGCCGCCGCAATGCGGCGCTCTGTCGTCCACAACGATGCCGGATGTACGAGAAATGATATATGATCGATTAATCATGATGGGGTGAAAGATGGAAGATGATGGGTGATAGTTGGAAGATAGTAGGTGATAGTTATTTATCTCTTATCTATCTTAATCTCTCTCTTCTCCCCCAATCTATCTCGTCTTCATCCTCTTCCTCCATCCGGCATCGTCCCTGGCGGGCAGAGCACCGCATTGCGGAGGCGTTGCGCGCCAAAAGGGTTCGCCATTTATGGCGCCACCATTTATTTCAAGCACAGCCGCCGCAATGCGGTGCTCTGCCCGCCCATCGCTGATTTTCCGAATAAAGGATAAATGTTAACCGGATGCAAAGCCGAAGGGTTTGCGCCCGCCGCAGGCGACCCCCCGCCTCGCCCCCGCGGCAGGTGGCTAGGAAAGCCCCGCAGGTGACTTCCGCGGCAGGCGGTACTTTTTTCTTGACAAATGGCGGCGGGGGGTTTATGCTGGTATACGTTGCGCGGCGAGAAGCGGGGGGCCGGGGATCGCTTGCGCGGACAGGGGTATGAGAAGTCTGCGTAATACGCTAGACTTTTGATATACTATTTTTTTATCTCTTTCAGGAGGACGAAAATGAAGAGAATTTTGTGTGTGTTAGTGGTTCTGACCGCGTTTGGCGCGGGGCTTTTCGCGGGCGGAACCAAGGCTTCATCGGCTCAGGCCGGCGCGAATACCGTTCGCTGGGCTTACTGGGGCGCGGAGAGCCGCGTTAAAATCAGCCAGGATGCCATCAACATCTACCAGCAGCAGAATCCGGGCGTCGCGATCAATCCGGAACCCGCGGGCGGCGCCGGCGACCACTTTACGAAGGTCGATACCCAGCTCGCCGGCGGACAGGGACCCGACATCATTCAGATGGGCGGCAACCTCCCGGACTACGCGAACAACCTGCTTGACCTGACCCCCTATGTCGGCAAGCAGCTTATCACCGCGACCATCGACGCGAGCGCGATCGAATCCGGAACCATCGGCGGCAAACTCTACGGCGTCTCGACCGGCGTCACCATGCCCGCCCTGCTCATCAACAAGACGCTCATCCAGCAGGCCGGCGTACCGTTGCCGAAAACTTCGATGACCTACGCCGAATTCCGCGACTACCTCGTGCAGCTCAAGGCGAAACTGCCGCAGGGCGTCTACCCGATGCAGGACATCGGCGCGCTCTCGTCAAACTCGACGCCGTTCGGCTACTGGTCACGGTACAACGGCACGCCCCTTTATGACGACGTGCAGGGCGTAACCTACGTCAAAGCCGCCGACGCCCAGAAATACCTGGAGCTTTGGAAGGACTACCGCGACAACGGCCTCATCCTGCCGCCCGCCGAAGCCGCCGCCTACGCGGAAACCAGCGCCGACAACTCGGCCCTCATCGCCCGCAAAGTCGCGATCACGTACGGCTGGACAAACGGCCTCCCCGGCTACCAGCAGGCCACCACCGACGACCTCGACCTCATCGAGTTCCCCGGCGCCGAGGCCACCAAGGCGCTTTGGCCCGCCCCCAGCCAGTTTTACACCGTGAACAAGGGCTCGAAGAACATCGAAGAAGCGGTGAAGTTCATCAACTTCCTCGTGAACAGCCCTGACGCGGCGAAGGTCCTCGGCAGCGACCGCGGCGCCTCCGCGTCCTCGACTGCCCGCGCCGGCGCCACCGCCACCGCGACCGCATCCGACCGGAAGATACTCACCTATCTTTCCGCGGCAGGCCCCCATTCCTCGCTGGAAACAGCGCACGTTCCGAACGATACCGAACTCAACAGCACGCTCTTCCTCATCTATCAACGTGTCGCTTTCGGCCAGGCAACCCCGGCCCAGGGCGGACAGGAAATCGTTGACCTCTTAACCAGGTTAATCAGAAAATAACAAGGGAAAAACGCTCCCGCGTCGCCCCGGCCTTGCGGGAGCGCCCTTGGATTTACCGGAAACCGGAGGATTTTCCTCCGGTTTTTATTCTTAACGCCGCGGCGCCGCGCTCCTTGTTACGCTATCCGGACGCGGGGCCGCTAGGAAGCAAGCATTAAACCTATGAACTATCAACAATACACCGTCTTTGACAAATCGGTCAACAAACGGGACGGCCGCGAAGTATTTATGGCGACCGACGGAACGGACACCGTCATCGTCGCCGACCAGGACCTGCAATTTTCGGGAAAAAAGACGGACGACGGCAAAACCGTCGGCCCGCTCAACCGCCGGAACGCGCGCATGTTGCGCAAACACTTCCCGTTTGCCGCCCCCAGCCCCGTCTTGCGCAAAGACCGCAGCTTCGGCCTCGGCGACCGGCTCGGCATCGCCGTCTACGGCCACATCAAGCTCTTCGAACAGTACGACGCCTACCCCGTCTTCGCCCAGCAGTCCATCCGCGAGCTTACCCTCACGAACCGCACCTACGAAGACGTCCTCAACGCCGCCACCTTCGCCGTATACCGCGAAGGCTACAAACGCCCCTGGGGCGCCGACGGCGACCACCTCAAAACGGCAGAGGACGTCGAATACGCGCTCTCCCTCGGCTTCACCATGATAACGCTCGACTGCTCCGACCACATCAAAACCGGCGTCACCCCCGAAAACGCCCCGCCCGTCACGCTCGCGTACCAGGAAAAGTACCTCGGCAAGACCTTTGACCTCGGCGAAGACCAATCGGTCCGTTTTACCGAAGGGGAACTCCGCCAGGCCGTCGCGATTTACGGCGACGCGATCGCCTTTGCCGCCGGCATCTTCCGCCGTTTCTTAAAGAGCAGCGCGAGCGACGCCGACTTCGAAATCTCCATCGACGAGACGACCGAGCCCACAACGCCGCTCCAGCACTACTTCGTCGCCCGCGAACTCACCGACTCAGGCGTCAGAATCGCCACCATCGCCCCCCGTTTCTGCGGCGAATTCCAGAAAGGCATCGACTACGTCGGCAACCTCTCCCAGTTTGACAAGGAAATCAAAATCCACGCGGTCATCGCCCGCCATTTCGGCTACAAACTGTCCATCCATTCCGGCTCCGACAAATTCAGCGTCTTCCCCAGCATCGGCCGCGCCACCCGCGGCGTCTTCCACGTGAAAACCGCCGGCACCAACTGGCTCGAAGCGATGCGCGCCGTCGCCGTCGCCGACCCCGCCCTCTACCGCGCCGTCCACCGCTTCGCCCTCAGCGCGTTCCCCGAGGCCGCCGCCTACTACCATGTCACCACCAACCTGGCCAACATCCCCGACATCGACGAGCTCAAGGACGACGAACTGCCCGCCCTCTTCAACAACAACGACGCCCGCCAACTCATCCACATCACCTACGGCCTCATCCTCACCCGCAAAAAACCCGAAGGCGCCTACCTCTTCAAAACCCGCCTCAACGCCGTCTGGCGCGATTACGCCACCCTCTACCGCGAAGCCCTCTTCAAACACATCGGCAAACACCTCGACCTCCTCGGCGTCCGCCACCGCTAAGCCCCGAAGGGGCTTTCCTAAGGGGCAGCGGACAGGGAACGGGCGTCCCTTTCCCCCTACGGGGGGAGGGGAGTCGCCTGCGGCGTCGCATGAACGGGCGGGGTCGCCTGCGGCGGGCGCAAACCCGCTGGGTTTGCATCCTGTTATCATCTTGTCTATGGCTGTTCCTTTATCCGGAAAATCAGCGATAGGCGGGCAGAGCACCGCCATGCGGCGGCTGTGCTTGTAGTAAATCGTGGCGCCATAAATGGCGAGCCCAACGGAGCGCGCAACGCCGCCGCATGGCGGTGCTCTGCCCGCCAAGGACGATGCCGGATTAAGGGAGAAGATGAAGACGAGATAAATTGGTGAAAAAGTGAGAGATAAAAAAGATGAGATAGATAAGAAATAAACAGAGAGATATAATAAA
>JAISAX010000079.1 GCA_031266495.1 Opitutaceae bacterium | reverse complement strand
CCCCCCCCCCCCCCCCCCCCCCCCCCCCCCCCCCCCCCCCCGCCCCCCCCCCCCCCCCCCCCCCCCCCCCCCCCCCCCCCCCCCCCCCCCCCCCCCCCCCCCCCCCCCCCGGGTTCAGGGAGCAATCAGGCGGCCGGCGAGGAGGAGGTCGGAAAGGGTCAATACATTGCGCGCGTAATCGGGATCGGCGGCGAGAAGGGCGGCGGTATTGTCGCCTTTTTTCAGGATCCGGGCCTTGTCGGGAGCGGCGGGCAGGAGTTCGATTTTTACGCGATGACGGCCGGGAGAGAGCGTCTCCGGATAAAACCAGGGGCGCACGCGATAGCGGCGAGGCTGGCAGAACGAGTCAAAAAGCGTGACGTCACGGGGCGGACGGTCATCGACGGTGACACGAAAACTGCCCGCGTCCGGTCCTTTGAGCGAGGCAAGGCCGAAGGCGCTTCCCTCAAACGCGAACGAAAGCACGTCGCCGGGGCGGGTGATCTGCCAGGTGGGACGACGCAGGTTTTCGGGGATCGCGGCGAAGCGATGGTCGGACTGCGGGAGCCGGACTGAAGTGGAGCCGGTAACCGTTTCAAGGATACGTTCGGCGGGAACCAGGCGGGCGTCGGTCCAGTTGTCCGTGTGGAGCGGAGCGGGAAGGGAGCGGCTTGCGGAAGCGTCCCCGCCGGCGCTGGCGGTGCTGGTTGCGCCAGCGCTGGCGGCGGCGAGTCCGGGCAGGCTGCGGGCGACGGTTTCGGTGTAGATCCGGTGGCCGGCGGCGGTCGGGTGAACGTTGTCGCCGGTGAAGGATTTCGGGTCGCCGGATGGTCCGCGGAAAACAAGGCTGCCGTTTTCCAGGCGGCGCAGGATTTCGACGCCGAACTGGAGCGAGGGAATGCCGTAGTGGCTGGCAACGTTTTCCATGGCGCGGGCGGACGACGGGTAACGTCCTGCCTTCATGTCGGGCAGGCCGGCGGAGGAGAGGGTGTAAACGAACCAGATGTCGAGATCGGGCAGGGCGAGCCGGGCTTGCCGGACGATGCCTTCCATGGTCCGTTCGATCTGCGCGGCGGGTTTTCCGAGATCGTTGACCGCGAACTCCACGAAGAGAAGGTCGGGTTGGTGAACGAGAACGTTTTCGTGCAGGCGGGCGGCTCCGAAATCGGAGCCGGTGCCGGGAAGAGCGGCCTGGATTTCGGTGAACCGGGTGCCGGGAAACGCGTTTCGGATGACTTCCATGGTGCCGATGCGCCAGCCGTTGGCCGCCGTGATGCTGCCGCCGAGGAAGGCGACGCGGAGTTCGGCCTTGTTGCCGGCGTTGTTGCCGGCGCCGGCCCTGGCCTTCGCAAGGAAGACGGGAAGGCCGTCGCGCGGGTTGAGTTCGGTGAGCGTGGCGGGCGTGGCGGGAGCACCGGAGGCAAGGCATGCGCACAGGACGGAAAGGACAAGCGCGAGGAAAGGGCGGAGTTTCATGATGCGGATCTTCGGGATATGCCACCGGGGCTGGCGAGCGGCACGAAGATGTTTGGTGAATACGTTCACTGACGGAAGGACCGTTGGACTACATGCCCGGCCGGGCATACCGGGAAGTCAACTTTTCGGGGTTGAGCATGGGACAGGAGAAGACGACTGTGGAGTAAACGATCACGAACACTTACGAACATCTGCGAACATGCCGACCAAACCAGCCAGAATTCCTGTCGTCCGGGAAACCGCCCGGGGAACCACCGCATCAAGGGGGACTGTCATTGCATCCCGATGCCGGGCAGAGATGAATTCCTTCACCGATGAACGGTGCCAGGAGCTTCGCTACAAGGCTTTGAGCAGAATCTACGCGGCACCCCATGCCACCACTCCGGTCAACGCTGGTCGCCGTTGATACCAACGTCCTGCTTGATCTGGCACTGCCCCGGGACGTGGTTCATGATGCGGTGGATCTGATCTGCAAGCGCGTGGCCGGAGTTCGGTTCATCGTGCCGCCCACAGTGCAGGAAGAGCTTCAGCATTTGTCCGAAAGCGCGGCCCCGGCCACGCGGAAACAGGCGGGGGATGCGCTCGACAGCCTGCTGCACGTGTGGGGGTTCCAGCCGGTGGATTACCTGCCGGTGGGACATGGTATCGTGGAATGCGTCGCCGACAGAATCCGGGAACAGGGATTGCTCCCTGTAACGGAACGCCGGGATTCCTTCCTGCTGGTGGAAGCGGCGCTGGCTGGCGCGGCGATGCTTCTGACCTCCGACGAACACTTGCTCCTGGCACCTGCCGGGCGCCTGCAACTGCTCTTGCGTGAGCACGACGTAGCCAGTCCCGTCATTGTGGATCCCGTAAAAATTGTGCGGGATTTCTTCCCGAAAAGGTGAGGGCAGGGGGGGGGGGAGAGAATTGAAAGTGGCGGGAAGCCCGGTGTATCACAAGAGTAGATACGCAGGGGCATTCTTTTCCTGTTGCATCCTCCGCGGACAGGCCTCACGGGAGGCGGCGGACAAGCAGGGTGACAATGCCGTGGCGGTGGAGTTTTACCGTGTGCCGGGCCTTGATACGAGGACGGCTCTGGCGGGCGATTGCGGGCGGGCGCGGTTTTTCCTGTTCGAGAAGGTTGGCCGGCGCGAGTGACACGGACTCGTTGAAGGCGAGCACGGCCTGCCCGGCGCGACCGGCCGTCTCCTGGAGGCGGAGAACCCAGACGCCGGGAAGGTCTTCGGCGAGTTTCCATGCCGTCACGATGGCGTTGCCCTCGAGCGTGAAGGGCAGTGTGGAGGGAGGGGGGGCGGCGTCGTTGTAGGCGTAGCCTGCGACGGTGAGGTCATGCGGCGTGAGCGGACGGGATGCGTAGGGGATGAGTGAATACTCGAAACGGTGATGGCCGGTGTCGCGCTGGCCGTCGATGTCCCAGAACTCGTAATTGCCTGCCTCGACGGCGCAGAAGCTCCATTCGGGCGAGCGGAGGAGCGAGAGGTCGAAACGTCCGGGGAGCCAGCGCCAGCAGGGGAGTCCCTTGTTGAGGAGCGCGACGCCGGCGGTGGCATTGACGGGACGGTGCACCCAGTGAAGCGCGGGAAACTCCATGGTGTGGGCGCGCCACTGGCTGTAATCGAGTTTTTGCGGATCGTAGCGGCGTTCGACAAAACCGTAGGGGATTTCGTAATACGCGGCGCCGGAGCGGCTGTTGACGGGAAAGATGACTCGAAGGCGGCGGCTGGCGGTGTCCCAATCGACTTCGGTGGTGAAATCGAGGCGGCGTCCGTCGGCGGAGGGGGCGACGGTGACCGTCCATGCGAGGGTTTTGACTTTCGGGTCGCCGCCGGTGTAGCGGCCGTGCCAGCGGATGGCGGCGACTGATCGGGGTCTGGTGTTTGGCGTTCGGGGTTTGGAGTCGGGAGCGGCCGGAGAGTCGGGAGCGGTTGGGAGGACTTCGATCCGGGTATGGAAGTTGCCGAGAGGGACGCGGGAGACGTCGCGTTCGATGCTGGCGAAGGGAGGAATGCGTTGCGACCAGGCGTCGCCGAAATCGGCTTCGCATAACAACTCGCCGATGCGGAGGGGGCGGTCGGCGCGGGTGAAGCCGGGGATCTGGCCGAAGAGATCGGTTTCCGGAGAGGTGGCGTGGCGGATGTCGAGGATGCCGTGGAGGTCGCAGGTGAGGGTGAAGTCGCCGAGGCGCACGGTGGCGGGAGAGGTGCGGGAGGTGAGGGAGGTGCGGGAGATGAGGGGGGAGGGGGGGGAGGGAGATGCGGCGGATTCCCGAAGCGGGCGGGACGCCCGCGCCACGTCGGAATCACGGGCTGGAAGCCCGTGCCACTCCGGAGTCACGGGCAGGATGCCCGCGCCACATGGGCTGGAAGCCCATGCCGCTTCGGAGGCGTCGGCGACCGACTCGGCTTCGTCGAGCATCTGCATGAGTTCGTTGTACGCGGTGTCGATGTGCGTGCCGGTGATGGCGTCGTGAAACTGGTTGAAACACACTTTGCGCCAGGCGTCTTGCAGCGCAGCGAGGAGGGAGGGGGGGGGAGGGGTGTTCGTTTGCCAGGCGGTGGTGGCGAGAGCGGACTCGGCCCGGATGAGTTTGTAGGCGACGGCCCGGGTGCGTTGCTTGGTGCGAATCCGGGTGACGGCGCCGCCGGGCGAGGCCGGGGCGAGTTCGATGGTGGGTTTTTTCCAGAATCCGGATTTTACGAGTTTCCGAAGCTCGGGCAGGTAACGTCGGTAGATGTCGGATACGTTGGCGATGCGGAGGCGGGCGTTTCTGGCGGCGGAGTGCTTCCGGTTCCAGCGGCTGACGAAGGACGCAAGCGTGGCGTCGGGGAGATTTTCCTCGGTGAGGATGTAAACGACCGCCCAGTCTCCCTTGTGCGCGATGGCCTCCTCGATGAAGGATTCGATCTGCGCGTGGTCGAAGGCGTCGATCAATGTCATGCCAATGCCATTACATATGGGGCAGGCCGTCTGGTTTTCATTCTTTTGCGTGCCATTGCATGCGGGGCAGGGACGGTGTTTTTCGACAAAGGCGGGGCGGAATTTCGGATACTGGTCGAGGCAGGGGAGGGCGGTGCCGTCGATGCCGACCCAGACGGGGTCGGGGCATTTGTTGTAGGTGGTGGCGGCGGCGACTTCGGCCCCGACGCCCTTCAGGATTTGCGGATAATTGGCGCTGTTGCCGAAAGCGTCCTCCATCCACGCCATCTTCAGCGCGAGGTGTCCGCCATTATTCACGACATCGTCGCCGAGGAGGTCGCGGTACGTGGCTTGCGCGACGAGAAAGTTGCGGACGAGGCCTTCGGCGCCGGGGAGGTTGGTGTCCTGCACGGTTTCGCCGGCGAGCAGGAGGTCGAGCAGGCCGCGCCGGGCGTGGGCGCGAAGGGTGTCGCGTTTTTGCGGATTGCGTTCGAGGTACTTGCGCCAGATGGCGGTCTGGCCGTCGCTGAAGGGGTAACCTTTCTTTGCGAGCGTAATCCAGTGGTTGATACAAAGCTCCTCGATTTCGCAATAGCCGCGGATCGTGACGCCGTGTTTCGTGGCAGGGCGATCAAAGGCGCGGCGCCAGGTCGGATCGAAGTGATTGTGCGGGATGACGAGGATGTCTTTCATCTGGAGAAAATGTTCATTTCTGCGTCGGTTCGTGGATCTGGCCATCGTCGGAGGAGTCGCGCTGTTTTTCACGGAGGAGGCGGAGGAGGTCGCCGAGGTCGCGGAAGCCGCCCCACAGGAACCAGACGATGGTGCCGGTGCCGATGATCGCGCTGACGATGATGACGAAGAGCCAGAAGCCGCCCCAGGCGTTTTTGGAGAAACCAATGGCAAGGCCGAGGGCCGTGCCGAGGACGAAAATGAGGGTCCAGAAAGCGGTCCAGCCAAACTTGAAATAATAGATGGCGTTGTCGCCACGGGTGAAGTTGTTGGTGAAGCCGAGAAGTTTTTTCCACCGGGGAAGTCCGGCGAGATGGGGTGCGCTTTCCTCTGTCCGGATCGCGTGGATACCCCGGTGAAGGATGCGGTCAAGATCGGCGGGCTGGCGGCAGGTGGCGCAGGAAACAACGATGTATCCGGAAATACTGGTGGCATAGGAAATCATCGCGAGCCAGACACCGTTGATCGGAAACTTCGGCGTGAGGGCAACGAAGGCCGGCACATGCGGCCAGATGGCCTGCAGGGTGATGCCGATGATGGCGACCGCGCAGCCCGCGACCATCGCCGTGCAGGCGCCCGCCGTCGTGCCGCGTTTCCAGTAGAGCCCGCCGATAATGACCGCGCCGGAACCGCCCAGGTAGATGGTCCCGGTGAGCAGGAAATACATGAAGAGGTAGTCGCGCAGCGGGAAAAAGGCGCTCCAGAGAAACGCGAAAATCGCCACAAATACGATGGACGCCCGCAAGAGCCGCAGGTGTGTCCCGGGGGCAAGCGGCGGCTTCCCGTGGCGGAAAGGCAGAATGACATCCTGCACGAAGATCGACCCCCACGAGTGCAGGCAGGAGTCGTCGGTCGCGACGGCGGCCATGGCCATCGCCGCCGCGAGGAGGCCGACCACCCCGGCGGGCAAAAGAGCGAGAAGCGTGACCGGCACCGTCATCTGCGACGCGGTCTGGGCGTCGCCAATCGCATCGAGCGAGGCCCGGGCGGTCTGTTGCAGGGGGGCGTAGCCGGCATGGTGCATGACCACGTAGGCGGCGATCGGCAGCACCATGAGCATCAGGTAGGAGACGCCGTTGCGCCACTCGGCAAGAACGCGGGCCATTTTGGCCTCGTGCGGCGTGCGGGCGGACGCGTTGTAGCCGGAGGTGCCCTGCCAGCCGAGACAGTTGTAAAACGCCTTGAAGGCAAAGATGGCGAAAAACCAGAAATTGAAATCTCCAATCTTCGACTGGTCGAAGGGATCGAGCAGAGACTTGCCTGGTTCGGTCGCGGAAAGCGCCTCGACGGTGTGCCCCCAGCCGACTTTGCAGAAAACGACGGCCATCAGGATCAAGAAGACGATGTTGAGAAATTGAGCCTGGAAAAAATCGGTGACCATCACGGCCACCATGCCGCCGCCGAAGACGAGGGTGAGCGCCATACCCAGGAAAATCGTCATGACGACGAGGAGTGTGCGCACCTCGAAACCCGCCATCGAAACCGTCTCCGGCAGGCCGCAGAAATGAATGAAGAAGTTGGCGACGATGCCGGGGAAGACGCCGTAGTTGAGAATGCCTGACACCCAAGCGAGAATGCCGGCAAAGACCCTGAACCGGCGCGAGTATCGCGCCTCGAAGAACTGCGCCATGGTCAGGGCACGGGTCTCCCTGAAGCGGTAGGCGACCCAGCCGCTCATGGCGACGATCATGGCGAGCGGGGCGAGCATCATGCCCCACCAGTAGGCGGCGAAACCGGCTTGGTAGAATTTCTCGAAATTGGCGATGATGCTGGTGACGCCAAAAGCGGCTATGCCCTCGGAAAGCGTGAGCAGGTAGCGCCCCGCGCAGCGGTTGGCCGCGAGAAAATCGGAAACACTGCGCGTATAGCCGCGTATCCGGATCGCGATGCTGGCCAGCGCGAACAGGGCCATGATGACGATGGTCCAATCGAGGGTTGACAGGTTCACCGGGGAAAAAACGGGCTGGCCGTCCGTGTCACATGCGAAACCGGTTTCGTCATGGATCAGCGATACGCGCCGCCAACCCAGAGGGGATTTTCGATGATGTTCGCGGGATTGGTGAAATCCCCGGTGACTTGCAGCGCACCGGCATGACCATCGAAAAAGACGACATTCATTCGTCCGCCGTGCCGGGCGTTGATGGTGCTGCCCTGATTGCCGGGGAACGATGGCAGCGAATAGGCCGGCTGGAGTTCGCTGGCGGCGGAAACGTCCCCGTAGCAGATCGTTTTCGAGGGGGTCTGGATCTGGCGCATGTAAATGAGCCAGTCCAGATTCCCGCCGTTGCCGAGCATGATCCGGTTGATCCCGTAACTGCGTTTTATCGTGGTGGTGTCGTTGTAAACGCCGGGACACTCGAAAACGGTGCCCTTCAGCGCCACCGGCGGATTTGACCAGTCGATGGTCGTGGCCGCCCGTTCCGGATACACGTAAGGCCACACCTGCGAATAAAACAGGTAGCTCCGGGTGGGGATGCGGCCCTTGTTTTCGTCCGACCAGAGGCTTGTTCCCATGAATATCTGCCTCAGATTGCCCAGGCACTGGCTGGCGCGACTTGCCTCGCGCACTTTGCCAACGACAGGGATCAGGATGGCGGCGAGAATGCCGATGATGGCGATAACCGCCAGCAGTTCGACGAGCGTGAAGGCCGGGCGGCCGCTTGCAGCATGTGGTAAACGCGGAGATTTCATTTGGCGGGAAACGTGAACGGAGTCGTGATGAGTTGATTCCCGTCCGGGGTGGACAGGCGCAGGCGGAAACCGGCGTCCTTGTCCTGCGGGAAATGATACAGGCCAAGCTCCCAGGGCGCGTGCGTGACGGTGGCGGCCGGCGCGGAGGAACCGGCCATCAGGAGGTCAACCGCGGAGCCTTCGGGAATCTGCCCGGTGAACCCCATGTAAAGCGAATCGCTGCCAAAGGGAGTCCGGATGCGGAACGCGTGCAGATTTCCCCACGGTTCGCCGATTGCATGTTTCTGCGGAGCCGCCTCCGGAGGCAGCGGACTTGCATCCGGCGACCGGAAATCATCGGGGCGCGCATCAAACGTCAGGATTGCCCATCCGTCTTTGGGCAGTTCGACAATGGCCCGGTTGCCGGAATCGAACGGGATCGTCCCGGATTTCCCGTTCGTATCCGACCTCAGAATACCCGGTCGGACCGACCCTTCCCGCGCGACGATCCCGATGGACGCCGGATCAACGTGGACGGTGGTGCGGACGCGCCCCCGCGCCTGATTGAGCAGTATCAGGTGAAACTTGTCGCGACTGCGCGCGCCAAGGTGATCCACCTTCGGGGTATCCACGCCGAATTTGTCGCGATCAATCCAGAGGCGGCAGCCGGTGTCGCCCAGGACGGTTCCGGGTTCGCTGCCATAGATGCGGGAACTGAACCACGCGTAACCTTGCTGTCTGGCAAAAGGAAAGCGGACGGCGCCACCGGTGCGAACTTCGGCGTCGGTCACCAGATAATCGACCAGCATGGCGAGGTGAACCGGCGCGTGATGCCAGTAGAATGACGTCAGATCCGGTCCCTTGCCGGGGTATTCGGGATCGTGCATCAGGTCGATGAAGTCGCTTAGGTAGTAACCGGGGTAGGTCGAGCCGCGCCCGATCAGCGTGTTGCGGGCATAGGTGCGCCACCAATTGTCGCCGGTGGCTCCGGAAAGCCGCAGCAGGTTGGCGGCCCAGACGGACAATTGTATGTGCGCCAGATTGGGGGCCGCCGCATTGTAGTATGTCATGGGCTGTTCCAGCCCGAGTCCCACCGGCGAGGTCAGCCAGGCGGGCACCGTGCGGGAAGGCATCGGGAAAACACGCGATTCGCTGCGGAGCATTTCCTCCGTCCAGCCCAGGCGTCCGCGATGGTCGCCCTGCCACCAGACGTCGTGCTGCCAGGATTTGACCTTGTTTCCCGGATACAGGGTCCGCGTCGCGCCGCCGGGAGGGAGCAGGGGATGCACCCAGAGTCCCGCCACGGTTTGCGCCGCCGCCTCGCGGGCGTGGTCAACATAGCGCTTCTCCCCGGTGACTTCGTAAAGATCGAGAAGATCCCACCACCAGGGATAGAACGAGATGTTGTAGAAGGGGACCAGACCGACGAACCTGGTATCCTTCGGATAAAAGGAATCGCGAAGCCACGTATCCGCGTCGGCCTGTATTTCGGCCAACAATACGGGATCCGGCGCGAGGCGGTAGAGCGAGAGCTTGTCGGTCCATGCGGGAATAATGGATGGCGGCGCCGTCCGGCGCGGGCTTCCATCCTGACGTGTCGCCTGCCGCGCAAGCCACGGATTGAGGCGACCGAAAAAACCATGCGCCCCCTGCCAGAAACCGGCGCCATAACTTCTCTGGTCAAACGCAAGACGCGCGCTGCCGGCGCCGACGTAGGAATTGGGCTTGAGCGCGAAGTGGCTGCCCGGGCGGCTTAGCATGTATTCGAGCGTCGGCAGGGATCGTTTTTCGAAAAAATCCAGGTCACGGGTCAGGCTGGCCGCCGAAAGCAACATGAGTGGCGACGCCTGCGTGACAGTCGCGGCATCTTCGATATTTGAAGGCCCTTTCAGATCATCGAGCCAAAGGAAGGCGGGGCCTTTTTTAATGAGATCGATGATCTCGAGCGCCTGTCCGGTGAGGGACGCGGCCCAAGGCTCGCGGTAGTCGCTGACACGATACAACGACGTGTTTGTCTCCCGCATGACCGCATCCCAGGAGGACGGGGCGGCGACCGCCCACCATGCGACGCGCAGCGTCCCTCCCGCGGCGATGCGGGACCCCGGGCCTCCGGGCACGGGCGCAAATACCAAAGGACGAAATTCCCGTGCGTCTCCCATAAGGCTGAACCCGCAGGTTGCATTGTTTCTCGACGGCCATTGCTCGGGGAGACCGTCCGGATCCGCCAGCACGCCCACGGTCAGCGACGACTTTTCCTGCCCGGCGACGCCGAGTTCCAGCAACGCCATGGGGACGGGCGTCACCGACGAGGTCAGCATCTGCGGCGTTTCCGGCAGACGCCTGAACTGGAACAGAGGGGGCAACTGGCTCGCACGTATCCGTTCCCGCACGACACCGGTTTCTCCCGATGGAGACCACGCGAGGGAATAATCGGCTTCCGCGGGCACGGTCAATGATGTCTCAAGGCGGAACGCGTGCCCGGTTTTCGGCAGCGAAAGAAGGGTGCGCGCGGAAAGCCCGCCGGAGGCGGCGCGCCACGAAATCTCGACACTCTCCGGCGACCGCAAACGGGCGGAAACCGGAAAGAGCCGGACAATAGTATCAACCGCGAGGAAGGGGTTGGTGGGATCGGCCGCGATGGAAACGCGCCGCTCGCCGATCAGCCAGTCTTCGGTGGCACTTCCCTCCCACGCGGGGAAATACCCGCTTGTTTGAATCCCCGCCTTCTTTTTGGTGAGGAGAAGCAGCGGGGGGAACGCCTCTTTGAGCGCGACACCGGAGCGTCCGGGGAATCCGATTTCATACTGGAGCGAGCCGGTTCCGCCAGGTGTGCGGGCGGACGCGGACAGAAAGCGCAGAATAATGCTGTCGTTGCGGAGTTCGGCGGCAAGAGACGAGGCCGAGGCCGCTGGAATGCCGGAACCTCGTCCATCGTTGCCCGAAATGCGTGGCGCCCGGACCGCCTGCACGGGCGCCTGGCGGAATTTATCCAGATCCCTGAACGTAACCGGATTCGGATCGGTTTCCGTGCGTGTGAAAAGGATGCCGCCCGCGCGAGCGTAGAATCGCGTCGTATCCTCGATTTCCACCGAGTGGATGCCTGCGGCGAGATTGCGTGTATCCACTTTTTCCCAACGCCAGCCCTCTTGCAGATGCGCCCCCGATTCGCGGGCAAGCGCAATGCCGTCGATTTTCACCAGGTAGCGCCGGCTGCCGGGCCTGTTGCCGGGAAAATCAAGAGAACGGGTCCAGATGTGATAATCGCCAGCCTTGGCGATGGTAACCCCGCCCAATGCGACACCGGGAATATTGCTCGACTTGAGATAGTCCCCCTCCTTCAGCCACGGACCATGCGTATCAAAATCAAAAGGACGCAGCAAGATCGTGTCATCCCGGCTGATGGCGGCGCCCCCGGTCGTTGCCTGCGTGATACAGGGAAGCAGTAGCATCAGCCCTCCAGGCAGAAGCATGGAGACCAGACGGGGAATGGACAAAAACATGGACAACAGGGCGGGAACCGCCGGGAGGTTTTCAGTCATGTGTCTCGGGCATTTCAGGCTGTAGGGGAAATATCAGGACGGGGGGGGGGACGGCCACGACAAAAAATGGCCGGCCCCAGGGTCGGAACGTCGTATCGATCACTTGTGGAAACGGCGACAAAGCACTACTCCGCCAAGACAAACACCGCCAAGGAGGAGCGCGGTGGTGACAGGCTCGGGGATGGCGGCCGGCGTATAATCGATCACCAGACGTGGAGCAGTGGCAATGCCGGGTTCCCTGCTGAGGAATCGCAGCAAAGTGCGAAGCGTGCCAGTTTCATCCGAACTTTTAAGCAGCAAATCCAGTGTCGAGTTGTCGGAAATTGCCGTATTCACAATACCGGACAAAGTAGTGCTTTCCCAAGTATAGACCCCGTTTTTCCTGGTGGGAACGTTTGTGGTGGCCAAAGCAGGACTGTTGTAGTCACCTCCGCCACCGGAAGTGGTCCACGTCACCCCGGTGGATGCACTATTCCAGGTAACCTCATTTTCCGACCAGGATGTCGTCATTTGATGCAGATCCAGGGAGACTTCGGCATCTCCATCGTTTGGGTCAGTACCGCTAACAGTGAGGACGAGCTTTACGGAATTGACGGTCGCTCCGGCGGGAATCGAAACACCGGAAAAATCAAAGTGAAGCAAGGCTCGCATATCGTTGGAACCGGAACTGGCCAATTGACCTACGATCAATGGCGAGGACGTGCCGCCATTTCCGTTAACGCTATCGCCGCGGATATAGGCGTCGGCGGTGGCGTGGACCGTAATTTCAGCGGCAGAAAGTCCCGCCGTGGTTGCCGCGCAGGCCAATGACAGGAACAGGGGAAGACAGGTATGGTTTTTCATGGTGATGACGAATTGGATTTTCCGATACGAAGTGACCGGACCTCAGGATATGGAAGAGATTCGGCCGGTTTTTTTGGAAATATTCGTAAATGTTTACGAATATCAATGGAATTTTCCCTATTCGCGCCCTATAACCATCCGGGATGCTTCCGGGTTTCACTCAAGAGTTTGATTCGTCAATGTTTACGATTATAGCAATATTTACATTTGCATACATATCCTTTCTGATTCACTGATGTCACGCGAAGGACAACGCAGGGGCGCACTTTTACTGTTTTGTGCGCCCGTGGCGTGATTTGCAGGAATGGCCGGGATGTTTTTCGGGAGGGAATCCCTTTTCCTGCTTCGGGGATTTCAGCCTTTAGCCTTCCGCCTTCAGCCTTCCGTATCCGGTTTTTCCTGCACGTGGATCTGGCCGTCGTCGGAGGAGTCGCGCTGTTTTTCACGGAGGAGGCGGAGGAGGTCGCCGAGGTCGCGGAAGCCGCCCCAGAGAAACCAGACAATGGTGCCGGTGCCGACAACGGCGCTGATGACGATGACGAACAACCAGTAGTTCGCCCATGCCGCCGTGCTGAAACCGATGCTCAGGCCGAGGATCGTGCCGATGACAAAAATCACCGTCCACATGGCGGTCCAGCCGAGCTTGAAGTAGTAGATGCATTTGTCACCCGTGGTGAAGCTGGCGGTGAAACCGAGCAGGCGTTTCCACGCCGGAAGGCCGCCTGTCGCCGGGGCGCCCTCCTCGCCCGCAAGGGCGTATGGGCCGCGATGCAACATGCGGTCGAGGTTGAAGGGTTTTTCTTTTTCGCAGGTCGCCAGGGAAACGGTGATGTATCCGGAAATACTGACACCATAGGCAATCATGGCGAGCCATGCTCCATTGACCGGGAACGCGGGGGCCATTTTTGCCAAAACGGAGACATGGGGCCAGGCGGACTGGAGGCCGACGCCAATGATGGCGACCGAACAGCCGGCGATCATGGCGGTGTAAGCGCCGGCGGTGGTGCCATGTTTCCAGTAGAGGCCGCCGATGATGGCCGCGCCGCCACCGCCAAGGTAAATGGTGCCGGTGAGCAGAAAATACATGAGGATGTAGTCGCGCAGAGGGAACCAGGCGCTCCAGCAGAAGGCGAAAATCGCGACGAAGACAATCGAACCACGCAACAGCCACAGGTGCGCTCGCTGCGAAAGCGGCGCCCTGGTCTTGCGCAAGGGGAGGATGACGTCCTGCACAAAAATCGAACCCCATGAATGCAGGCAGGAGTCGTCGGTGGAGATGGAGGTCATTGCCATGGCTGCGGCCAGCAGTCCGATGATGCCGGACGGAAGCAGGGCGACGAGAGTAACGGGCACGGTCATCTGTTTGGCGACCTGCGGGTCGCTGATGCCGGCGAGCGCGCTTCCGGTTGCGGCCTGGATGGATTCGTAGCCGGTGTGATGCAGGACGACATACGCCCCGATGGGCAGGATCATCAGGAGCAGGTAGGTGACGCCGTTGCGCCATTCGGCGAGGACGCGGGCCATCTTGGCCTCGTGCGGGGTGCGCGCGGCGGCATTGTATCCCTGCGCCGCCTGCCAGCCGCAGCAATTATAGAACGCCTTGAAAATGAAGATGGCGAAAAACCAGAAATTGAAATCCTTGATTTTTTGCTGGTCGAAGGGATCGAGCAGCGATGTCCCGGGCGCGGTGGCGGAAAGCGCCTCCACCGTGTGTCCCCATCCCACCTTCCAGAATATGGCGACCATCAGGAGGAAAAAGACGATGTTCATGAACTGCGCCTGGAAAAAATCGATCACCATCACGGCGACCATTCCGCCGAAAAACACGAGTGCCAGCCCCATGCTGATGAACACGGCCATGATCGGCAGAAGCGTGCGTATCTCGAAACCGGCGACAGTGACGGTTTCGGGGAGTCCGCAGAAGTGGATGAAGAAATTGGCGACAATGCCGGGGAAAACGCCGTAGTTGAGAATCCCGGACACCCAGCCCATGATGCCGGCAAGGATACGGAAGTTTTTCGAATAACGGATCTCGAAAAACTGGGCCATGGTGAGGACGCGGGTTTCGCGGTAGCGGTAGGCGATCCAGCCGCTCATCGCGACGATCATGGCGACGGGCGCGAGCATCTTGCCCCACCAGAAGGCGGCGAAACCGGCCTGGTAGAATTTCTCGAAATTGGCGATGAGGCTGGCCACGCCGAATGACGCCATCCCCTCGGACAGGGTGAGCAGGTAACGTCCGGCGCTGCGGTTGGCCGCCAGAAAATCGGAGACACTTTTCGTATAGCTGCGTATCCAGACAGCAATGGCGGCGAGGACGACAAGGGAGAGGCCAAGGATGCTCCAGTCGAGGAGGGAAAGGTTCATGTGTTGAAAAGCTGAAACGTTGAAAACTGTAACGCTGAAACGCTAAAATGCTGAAACCGGGCCTCGGCTGTAGTTGTCCCGTGGATATGCGGAGGTTTTCATTTCAGTAATTCGGTTTTTCACTGGCGTTACGCGGGCCGAGGGTAGGGGCTTCGCTTGCGGAGCCCGCGAGGACCTTTCGTAACGGGAGATACTCCAATACTCTCCGCCAGGCGCGGGCTACGCAAGCGAAGCCCCTACGCGGGGTGTCGTGTAACATCGGTTTTTCAGTTTTTCAAAATCCTGGGGGGGGGGGAGGGTTATCACATCCACGAGCCGCCGATCCAGAACAGCGAGTCGTAAATGTTGGATGGCGTCTCCGTTTCCTTGTCGTATTTTATTGTTGATACGTGACCATCGAAAAAGAGCGCGTTCGTCTTGTTGTTATGGCGCCAGTTGATCTTGTTGATGTTGGGACTCAAATCGGAACCGTTGCCCACTTCGCCAAACCACATTGTTTTCGAGGGCGCGGTGAGTCTGGAGACCGGTATGCCCGAATACGCGTTCTTGCCCGCAGGATACGGGCTTCTGAGGCCGTGATAGTTGGGGGCGTAGGAACGCAGATTGGTGAAGGTGTCTTTATAAACCGAGGGGCATTCAAAGATGGTGTTCTTGCAGCGCGTCGGCGGGTTGCCCCACGGGTTCGGATCGCCGTCCCACTTGATGGTCGAACCCGAGTAGGGCCAGAGTTGTCCGTAAAACGCGAATCGTTTGCCCGGCGCGTATCCTTTGTTGTCTTCCGTGTATAATTGCGCGCAGACGCCGAGCTGGCGCAGGTTGGAAACACATTGGGCGGAGCGGGCGGCGTCCCGGACCTTGCCGACGACGGGAATGATAATGGCGGCAAGGATGCCAATGATGGTGATCACGGCAAGCAACTCGACGAGGGTGAAGGCGGGAGGGGCACGAAAAATTCGTCGTGGTTCGATCAGGGTGGCAGCAGGGCTGGTGGTTTTCATTGGGCGGGGAGTTGAAAGGTTTTTTTCGTTTGCCGTCCGTCGGCAGTGGTCAGGCGGAGAGTGAAAGCGGCGGTCTTGTCACTATCATACGGATACACGTCGAGTTCGTAAGGGGCGCGGTCAACGGCGGCGGTGGCAGGCGAGCCGGGCTTGCCGGGCAACAGTTCGGCCCTGGAACCTGGCGGGATTTTTCCGTCGAGGGCGGCGTAGATCGCGTCGTGCCCGAAGGGGGCGCGGATACGGAAGACGCGCAGGTTGCCCCAGGGTTCGCCGAGCGGGAAGGTTTGCGGCGCGGCGGAAATGGAGAGGGGGGGGGGGGGAGGGGGCGCCAGAGGGAAGGTGTCGGGCGCGGCATCAAGGCTCAGCACCGCCCAGCCGTTTTTGTCCAGTGGCACCGTGGCGCGTCCGTCGGGAGAAAAGGCCAGCGGGATCACCTCGCCGCGGGCGTCGCGCAGGCGCGCCGTGACGCGTCCGTCCGGGCCGCGTTTCAGCCCGAGTTTTCCGGCGTCGATCGTGACGGGGGCGTCGATGGGGGTTTGCGCCTGGTTGAGGAGCACGAGATGGAATTGCGTGTCGCTGCGTGCGCCAATGCCGTCCGCCAGTTTTGTCTCCACGCGGAACAGGCGGCGCGTCCGGTCAAGCCACGGACGGACGTTCCGGTCCTCGAAGACCCGACCGGGTTTTCCGCCGAAGACGCGCGCGGAGAACCATGCGTAGCCTTGTTGTTTGACGTAGGGGAAGGAGACTTGCCCGCCGGTGCGCAGTTCGGCGTCCGTGAACAGGTAATCGAGCACCATCATCAGGTGGACGGGGATGTGGTGCCAATAAAAGGTGTTCAGTTCGGGGCCGCGGCGCGGGTAGTCGGGGTTTTGCAGGAGGTCGCTGTAGTCGGCGATGTAATACCCGGGATAGGAGCCGCCGCGTCCGATGAGGGTGTTGCGGGCGAAGGCGCGCATCCAGTCGTCGCGGGTGGCATCCGCCACGCGCAGGAGGTTGGCGGCCCACACGGACAGCAGGATGTTGTGATAACGTCCCGTGTCGCCGGCGTTGCGGACGTAGGTGACGGGTTGTTCGAGGCCGAGGCCGACGGGCGAGACCGTCCATGCGGGCACGCGTTTTTGGGGAATCGCGAGCGTGGCGGTCTGCCAGTCGCCGGCGCGTTTGTTTGTCATTGGAAATCCGATACGTCCGACGGAGCCGTCTTTCATATACCAGACGTGCCAGGTGCCGGAGACTTGTCCGCCCGGATGCAGGGTGAGCATTTCCGCGGGATTCCGGTCAAGGGCGGGAGAGGCGGGAGGGGCGGGAGGGGCGGGGTGCGTCCAGAGGCCGGCGATGGTGAGTTCGGCGCCGCGGGCGGCGGCCTGGCGGTAACGTTCCGCGCCGGTGAGTTCGGCGAGGTCGGGCAAGTCCCACCAGTAAGGGTAAAAATTGCCGGCGTTGTAGAAGGGGCCGATGTCGAGGGGACGGGTTTGCCTGGCGGGAATGAAAACGGAGGCGAGCCAGTTGTCGGCTTGCGCACGGATTTTTTCGAGCAGTCCGGGCGAGGGATTGTGGCGGTAGAGGGCGAGCAGGTCGGACCACTCCGGCGCACGGCTTGGCGAGCGGGTTACCTTGCGAATGGCGCCGCCGGGGAACGCATAGTCATCGGCCAGCCAGGGATTGGCGCCGCCGAGCAACTCCGCCGCGCCTTGCCACACGGCGGAGGAATAGGGGCGGCGCTCGAAGTCGAGCGCGACGTTGTCCGTCCGGAGCGAGAAGTGCGTGCCCGGACGGGTCAGCAGAAATTCGAGCGCGGGCAGTGCGCGGCGAGCGAAAAATTTTTCGTCGCGCGTGATGTTTGCCGCCGAAAGATACGCAAGCGGCGCGGCATGGGTCACGCCGTTGGCGGCCTCGATGTTCAGCGGGCCTTTGTGACGCGCACTCCAGCCCGAGAAGGTGTCGTCGTCGAGCAGGTCGATCAGATTGAGCGCCTGTTCGCTCAGGGAGACGGAGACGGGTTCCCGGTAATCGCGGAGGCGCTGGATGTCGGTGTCCGCCTCGCGCATGGCTTCGCTCCAGGAGCCGGGGGTGGAAATCACCCACCAGGAGCGGCGCAGTTTCACGGTTTTTTGGATACGCGAATCGGGATAACCGAGTAGTGGAGAGAATACTACGGGTTGCAGGTTGCCGTCGGGCGAGGTCAGGGTGAAGCCGCAGGCGGAGTTTTCGCGTCCAAACCAGTCCGGCGTTTTTTCGGGGTTTTGCGGGTCGGGGATGACGGTGCGCCCGGCGGCAATGACTCCGGTCGTGAGGCCGGGGTTTTTGTTGGAGATTTCGGCGTCGATGGTCGCGGCGGTTTCGGCGGGGGATGCGGCGGGAGTCGCGACGGGGGTTGACGCGGATTTTTTTTCGACGAGCGCGAGCGGGTGAGGCGTGTTGACGGAGGGCAGGAGGACGGGGGTTTCGGGCAGACGGCGAAACTGGAACATGGGAGGCAACTGCACGGCGTGGACGGCGGAGGGGGGGGCGGGTTGGCCTGCGCCAAAGGCGAGCGAATACCAGGCCGTTTCGGGCGCGCCAAATTCGGCGTCGAGCCGGACGGCGTGGCCGCGCGCGGGGAGCGTCCAGACGATGGTGGCCTCAAGGGGGCAGGCGAGCGCGCCGGGAGTGGAGGCCGAGGCGGGCGAACCGGCGGGCGCGGCGGGCACGGGTTGCGTTTCCCGGTAAACGAGCGCGACGGCGTTTTCCGAAACGCGCCGGACGGAGACGGGGTTGAGCCGCCGAAGAATGCCTGCGGCCCAAGGGTCTTGCGGATCGGGTTCGGGCGTGAGAATCCGTTTTTCAAATGCCCAGAGGGTAGTCGTCGCAGGCGTCCAGCCGGGGTAAAAATCGGCGGCGGCCATCGGGCGGCGCGGGCTTTTGTCGTTCGAGGAGTGGAGCACGAAGAGCGGTTCCGCGCCGGCGGACAGGTCCGCGGGCGCGATGTTGGCGGCAGCCGGGGTATTGGCGGGGAACGCGATTTCGCGCCAGACACGGGCCGTGCCGTCGGGCGCGCGAATGGTGCGGAATATGATTTCGATGTCGCCGTTGGACAGCCGTTCGGGTTGCGCGAGGTCGGTTGCCGTCGTCGGCGGCAGTGGAGCGGGGGGGGGGGGAGGGAGGGGTTCAGGCAGGCGCGTGCCTTCGTAAAGGCGGCGGGGCGGGATGAGCCGGGCGGCGTGTCTGGCGCGTAGGGATTGCGTCACTACGCGGCTGTTAGGGTCAAGATTGGTTGTCGTGAGCAGGATCGAGTCGAGCCGCGCCCAGTCGCGTCCGAGGTCTTCCACTTCGAGCATGTGCGGCCCCGCGTCGAGGCGGAGGGTGAGGACGTGTTCCCAGCGCCAGGCGTCGGTCTTGTGAACGCCCGAGAGGCGTTCCGCCGGTGTATCGTCGATTTTGATACGAAAATGCCGCCAGGCGGGTTTGTCCGCCGCGAAGTCGCGGGCGAGCGTCCACACGCGATATTCGCCGGCTTTGGGAACGACAAATCCGCTGAATGCCACGCTGCCGCGTTTGCCCGCCGAAAGGAGGTGCCCGCCTTCCTTGCGCCAGGTGCCGGTCACCAGGAAGCGTTCCGGTTCGAGGGTGAGGGTGTTGTCGCGTGTCAGCGCCGGGGATGTGGCAGCGGCAGCGACGGCGGCGGTGGCGGTGGCGGCGGCGGCGACGGCGGCGGCGGCATTTGCCGGGGGGAAAAGGAGCGTGGCGCCGGATAACAATCCGGTAATGAGCAGGGGGCGTGTCGGGAGCATGTTTTTCGAGGGTGAACCCCGGGCAGGATTCCCGGAGATGGAGGTATGTGTGTGGGGGGGGGGGGAGGGGGGCTGCGCGCCGAACATTGAACACTGAACGCTCAACACTGAACACTGAATATTCAATGAGGCGCTGCCGCGCCAAGGGTTGCGGGGTTGTTTGTTCGTGTATCCGGTATTCTGTGTCGGGGTTCAGTGTTTGAGGCGGCGCCGGAAGAGAGCGGCGACGGCGAGAACAAGCCCTCCGGTGAGGACGGCAACGGCGGACGGTTCGGGGACGGGAACGGCGGCGTAGGTGACAGTGAGGTTGGAGAATGTCAGGGAACTGTTGCCGCTGGTTGTGGCAACGTTGCCCAGGGCAATCGCGTTGAATTGCTTGTACCAGGGGTTTGTCTGCGTTGTTTCAATCCACGCTTCATTCGAGCCGACAACCGAGGTGATCCGCAGGGTGACGCCGGACTCGTCTTCGGAAAGCAGTTCGATGCTCAGCGAGCCGGTGATCGTCGTGACACCGCCTGCGGTGATGGAGATCGTGTAGTCCGGTTGCGCGGAGTGATCGCCGTGGGTGAGGGCGGATTGAGCGGAGGCGTTCCACAGGTCCGGATAGGAGTTGTTCTGGTTTTTCCTGTAGATGCGGTTGCCCGCGTCGTTTGTGCCGAGGTCAACCCGGAAACCGGTGGCCTGCTTGAAATAATTCTGGCCATTGAGGTTCGCGGTGCCGTTGCCCGAGGTTTGCGGACCGATCCAATAAAACCCGGCACGGAATGCGCGACCCGACTGGTTGAGACCGGTTCCTGTGAGGGAATAAGAGAGCGTGAGTTTCTTGCCGACCTCAAGGGTCGTCTCGTCAAACCTGGCGATGAAAAAGTCGTAGGTGGCCGAAGTGGCGCCATTGTTGAAGACGAGGTTTGTTTGTGACTCATCCCATGCGACGCTTCCGCCTTTTCCTCCTCCCGTGGTGGAGGGCAGGAACACGTTCTGGTCGTGTTCGCCGCCACTGGTGAGGACGGCGGAGGGAAGGGAAAAGAGCGTTTCATCGGCATGGAGCGAAGACGCGAGGATGGGCGACAGGCCCAAGGCCGCGGCGGCGAGGAAGAAGCGGGGCAACCGGCAAGGGGGTGGGAAAAGATATGTATGCATGAGCCGAAAAATTTCGTAAAGGTTTACGAAATGGCAAGCCTGATTTTTGATTTTACATTTCCGTTCCGGGTTTCCCGGGGAAAACCGGCCAGATGTTTTACTGACTGATGTTACGCGGACGCGGGATTGAGGGCGCTTCCAGGTCGGCGACATCTCCGGCGATCATGGCTGCTTCCCAAAGAGAGAGGAGTTGGGTTTCGGTTATGGCTGCCAGCCGGGGCAGGGTATCGGTGGCGGTATTCCCTGCCGGTATCGTCGCCCGCCGGAGCAGCGCGCCTATCGGCAGGTCGCAACTGTCCGCGTTGCGGCGATTGTTCGTCACGGTACGTCGCAGGTCGGACATGGCCGCTTTGGGCAAGGCTTCCGTCAATGCCGCCGCGTAGCTCTCCAGCGAACCGGTTTCGTTTATCAGCAGGTGCATACGGCTTCCCTGGATATGCCGGGTGTCCGCGCCTACTTCTCTCCATTCGTAGTTCAGCCCGCGTGGGAATCCGTCCGTTTCGGGCAGAAAAACCCGGAGCGCGGGATCAACCGGAGTGCCTGTCACGCCGGGAAGCCAACCGGAGCGTTCGCCGAGGATGCGGTTGCCTTCGGCGCTGGTGAGGAATTGCAGGAAATCCAGCGCCTCCTTCGGATTGGCGGCCGCATTGGGCAGCCCGAGGGTGAAGGTCAGTCCCGTGCCCGCCTCGGTCACCGGGCCGAGCGCGCCCGCGGCATGACGGGCGTCGTTAAATTCCGGATACGGCACGGGGAACACTCCGATCGGAAACGCGGCTTGCGTGCGCAGTCCGTAAGCGTCCCATAGTCCGGTGGCGATCATGGCCGCGCGTTCCTGCACGAAGTAGAATACCGCGTCGTCGCGTCGCAGTTGCGTGAAGCCGGGAGTCATCATCCGCGCCACTTCGCGCAGGATGGTCAGGCCGTTGCGCACCGGCTCGTCGTCGTAGGTCCACTCTCCGCGCAGGAAACCGAGCGCCTGGTCAGGTCCGCGTGTCATCAGGGCGCGCCGGGAGTCGAGTGCCAGGCCGATGCGTTGTGTCTGCGCCGCAAAATAGCGGTCGATGAGCGGATTGCTGTTGGCCTGGGAGCCGGCGATGGGCGTGTAGCGATGTCCTCCCTTCCCGGCATACGCCTGAATGACCCGGCAGGAATCCAGAAATTGTTCCAGGCTGGCGGGAGGTGTTTCGTGACCGAATATTTCCCGCCACAGGTTGCGGTTGTAATACAGGCGGGTGGTCACCTGCAGGCTGGGTACGCCGTAAACTTCCAGGAGGCTGGCGTTGAAGGCTGGTCCCGAAGTGACGCCATCGAGAAACGTGCTGCGCCAGGGCACCTTCTCCATTGCGGGTTCATTCTTGCGCCAGGGATTGGGCGCTTCCATCGCGGCGCCAAGCGGGGAAAAATGGGTGGCGAGCAGTTCGCTGTTGATCGAACCATGCAGCGCAATCAGGTCGGGAGGCTGTTCGCCCAGCAGTTGCACCCGCACCCATTGGGTGTAAACGCGCTCGGGCACGGCCATCTGTTCGATGCGCACGCCCGGGCGGCGGCTTTCGTAGAGGCGGGCCACCGCGTCCACGGCGTCGCGCATTCCCGGCTCCAGATTGAAATGGGCGATCCGCACCACTTTCACGTTGCCGGTCGTTTCCTCGATATGGCGGCTCGCAAACCGGAAGGTCGCCCAGGCAAACATCGCGACCAGGAGCGCCACGCCCGTCCAGGGCTGCCATGCGCGTAATGTTGAGCGCATGGTCATGGCGACACCTCTCCCGAAAGGATTTTGCCGACAAGGACCGTGCGCGGGTCCTTGGGGTTTTCATTGATGAAGCGCTGGCGCCATTCGTGGGCGAGTTCCGTTTTTCCCGCCCGCGCGGCCATGGTCGCGCCGCCGAGCAGGAGGTCGGCCCGGGTGCGCGAGCGGAGCAGGCCGGTGGCGCAGGCTTGCCCGACGTGGCGGATGATCGAATGCGGGTCGGCTTCGTAGCGAAGACCGGTCAACGCCATGAGCATGTGATAGTCTCGCCGGGAAACCGGATGGGTAAACCGGGAGTCCCAACCGTCACATTTTGCGTACGCGGCCAGTCGCCCGTTCCGGCCTGGCGGGGCGGCCAGATCGAGCAGAACCATGCGAGCCAGCGCAAGCTGGCCAATGAGCGTGCCGGACCGTTTTTCGTGGAGCGCGTGCCAGGCGCGGCGGGCCGCGGCGGGATCGGGCGCAGGCAGGGCTACTTCATGATAACGGGCGAGAAAAAACTCCGCCATCTGCGCCACCGGGTCCGGCGTGTCGGCGGAATGTTGCAATTCGAGCAGGATGTCGCGGGCTGCGTGCAGGCTCGTTGCCGTGCGCGGTTGCGCCTGAAACCGGCAAAGCGCCTCCAGTAGTCTGCGTTCGGATACCCCGGCGGGGTCGATGACTGTCTCGGCCCCGATCCTGGCCAGCGCCTGCGCCGCGAGCCGCCGCTCCGCGAGCGACCACAGTTCGTCAAGGGGAGCGGGGGAGGGGGCGTGGGCGGGGATGGGGACGGGGGGGGGGGAGGGGAGAGAACCGGCCTGGACGGAAAACGGGCCGGGCGCAGTTGTAATTAAAAATATGATACAAGTGGCGACCGGGATGGTTGAGCGTATCATGGCCGAAACGGGATGATCGGAATCTTTTTGTCGGTAGTGCCGGATTTTTGTTTGATGCGGACTTCCTCGCCGGTCTTCGCCGGGACGTGGATCGCATCGGGGGTCTTCCGGATCGCGGGCTTCAGTCGGTGCCGCCAACCCAGAACGGGAGGAGATTGGCAATGCCATCGGGATCCAGAATTTCGGCGGTCAGTTCGACCGCCTTGGCATGTCCATCGACGAAAACGACGTTCGCCCGGTTGTTGTGCCGCGCATTGATCCGGGTGGGGCCCAGGTTGCTGGAGTTCAACACCTCGCCGAAGTAAGCGGTTTGCGAGGGCGTCTCCACCCTGGTTATCCAGGCTTTCGCTTTGGTGGTTTTGAACACGTTCCCGTTGATGCCATAGCTGCGCTTGTTGGCGGCGTTGTCCTTTTCGCCATCAATGCACTCGAAAATGGTGCCCCGGTATTTGGCCGGCAGCTTGTCCGCCGGATCCCAGTTGGTTTTATAGGGAATGTTTGGATACGCATAGGGCCAGATGTCGTCGTTAAACTGATACGTGCGCCTGGGCAGCTCCCCGTTGTGCTCCGTGGAGTAAAAATTCGCGGCCATGAACACCTGCCGGAGATTGCCGAGGCATTTGGCGGCCCGCGCGCTGGAGCGCACCTTGGCGGTGACGGGGATGATGATGGCGGCGAGGATGCCGATGATGACAATGACGGTCAGCAACTCGATCAGCGTGAAGCCGCCGCGCGGGGCGCGGCTGATTTTCGATTGAACGCTGTCGCAGCGGGGGGGGGGGGGGGGGGGGGGGGTTGGGGTGTTTTGTGGTCAATGTTA
>JAISAX010000016.1 GCA_031266495.1 Opitutaceae bacterium | reverse complement strand
GTCGCCCGCAGCGGCGTTGCCTGCGTTGCCCGCGCCCGCGTTGCCTGCGCCCGCGGTGCGCGGGTTTTTTTTCGCGTTTGCGGCGGCGTTTGCGGCGGCGAGCGCGGCGCGGGCTTCCTCGACGGCGGCCTCGGCGCGGGCGCTGGCGCTGCGCGCATCGTCCGCAACTCCACCCCCGCCGATCCGGCCAGCGCGGCCAACGCGGACGGCGCGACGGCCACGCCGGGCGGACCCGGCGGCATCGCCATCGTCAAACCCGAGGAGACGAAGAAGGCCAAATCGTCCGCCGTCCCCGCCTCCGACGAGAATTACCAGTTCCCGCTCGTCACCCTGCTGAAGGACCTCACCCGCCCCGAAGGCGCCGACGACGACGCCGAGTACGCGCGCAACATGGACGACCTCGTGCGCATCCTCGGCGAATTCAACGTTGCCGTGTCGCCCGGCGAGATCCACGTCGGGCCGGTCATCACCTGCTACGAAGTCGTGCCCGCGCCCGGCGTGCGCGTTGAAAAAATTGCCAGTCTCGACAAGAACATTGCCCTCGGCATGCGCGCCCAGTCCGTGCGCATCCTCGCCCCCATCCCCGGGAAAGCCGCCGTCGGCATCGAAATGCCCAACCGCACGCCCTCCCCCGTCGGCATGCGCGACATCCTCGAATCCGAAGACTGGGCCGGCGCCAGGGCCGAAATCCCCATCGCCCTCGGCAAGGACGTTTCCGGCAAACCCCTCATCAGCGACCTCTCCAAAATGCCCCACCTGCTCATTGCCGGCGCCACCGGCTCGGGCAAATCCGTGTGCATCAACTCCATCATCGCCTCCATCGTCTATCGCAAGGCCCCCAAAGACCTGCGCCTCATCATGGTGGACCCCAAAGTCGTGGAACTGAAAGTATTCAACGCCCTGCCCCACATGCTCATCCCCGTCGTCACCGACCCGAAAAAAGTGCCCTCCGCGCTCAAATGGCTGCTCGGCGAGATGGAACAACGATACCAGATCTTCGCCAAAGTCGGCGTCCGCAACATCAGCGGCTTCAACCACCGCAAGAAAAACGCCAAACCCGACTTCCCCATCACCGGCGCCGGCAGCGGCACCGGCGCCAACGGCAGCACCCCCGGCGAACAACAAACACTCGAAGGCGTTGACCCCTTTGACGACGACGACGGCCTCGAAATCCCCGACCGCCTGCCCTACATCGTGGCGATCATCGACGAACTCGCGGACCTCATGATGGTGGCCCCCGCCGAGATCGAGACGAGCATAGCCCGCCTCGCGCAACTCGCCCGTGCCGCCGGCATCCACCTGATCATCGCCACGCAACGCCCCTCGGTGAACGTCATCACCGGCGTCATCAAGGCCAACCTCCCCTCGCGCATCGCCTTCCAGGTGGCCTCGCAAGTGGACTCCCGCACCATACTCGACGGCAAGGGAGCGGACACACTCATCGGTCGCGGCGACATGCTCTTTTCGCCCCCCGGCAGCTCGCGACTCGTGCGCGCGCAAGGCGCCTTCGTATCGGACGAAGAAGTACAGGAATTCGTCGAATTCCTCAAACGCAACGGCCCCCCGCAATACGCCGCCTCCGTGCAACAACAAATCGACCGCGGCGCCGACGACGAGGATGACGAGGACGACGACAACGAGGAACTCGGCGACGACAACGAACTCTACGAGCAAGTGCTCGACGTGCTCCGCAGCAGCAAACGCGCCTCCACCTCGATGATCCAGCGCCGTCTGAAAATCGGATACAACCGCGCCGCCCGCGTCATGGACCTGCTCGAGAAGCGCGGCATCATCGGCCCCGAAAACGGCTCCAACCCCCGCGAGATCCTCGTCGATCTCGAGTCACTGTAAGCCTCCCCTCCCCCCCCCCCCCTCTCTCCCCCCTCTGCAAATGTTCTCATCACCATCACCCGCGTTATCGACTGGAACCTGTAAAAAAACGCGATAACGCTGACTCCCTTAACCTCACCCATTGCAACAGCAACCGACACCCATGAAAACGAAACTCGCCCTCCTCGCCCTCGTCACCGGCCTCGCCATGGCCCTCGTCGCGCCGCTCGCCACGGCCCAGACCTCCGATGGCTCCAGACCCAAAAAACCCGCAGCCACCGCCACCAAGGCCAAGGCCGACCCGATCCAGAAACGCCTCGACCAGCTCACCAAGGACTACCAGCTCGACGAAGCCCAGCAGGCGAAGGTGAAAACCATCCTCGCCGAACAGGCCGCCGCCCGGAAAGCCATTGATGCCGACGATTCGCTCGACAAGGCTGCCCGCGCCAAAAAGGTCCGCGCCCTCGGCACCGAAACCGGCAAAAAAATCACCGCCCTGCTGACTCCCGAGCAGCTCGAAATCCAGAAAAAACTCCGCGAAGAGCGCGCTGCCCGGAACAAGAAATAACCGCGGCGCGGGCATCTCGCCTTCCCCCGTTCTCGTTCTCCGGATCGTACTCGTTCTCATACTCCTTCTCTTTCTCGTACTCCGGTTTGTGCTCCGACGCGTCTTGCGTGTGCCGGATCAAGAGAAGGAGAAGGAGAACGAGAACGATCCCCGCATACCGCGGCCGTTCCCGCCCGCAATCCGGCACGCAGGGACGCATGCCGCTACTACTTTCCGACCGCCGCGCATCTCTCCCGAGGCACCGGCGGTTTTTTTGCGCCCCCACTTTACTCCGGACATGGACGCCCTACGCTTTTCCTCTCGCACCACCATGAGCACATTGAGCACAACCACGCAGGCTGCCGCCACACCGCCCCCCCCTCCCCCCTCCGCCAGCCCTGCGCAGCCTGATCTGGAAAAAGCCACGGCCGGGGAACGCGTGCAATGGGCGACCCACACCTTTGGCGACGGGCTGGTGCTCACAACGAGCTTCGGCATCCAGGCGGCCGTCATGCTCCACCTGGTCACGCGCATCGTCCCCGCCATCCCCGTCATCTTCATCGATACCGGCTACCTCTTTCCCGAGACCTACCGGTTTGCCGACCAGCTTGCGGAGCGGCTGAAACTCAACCTCAAGGTTTACCAGCCGCTGCAAACCGCCGCCTGGCAGGAAGCCCGCCACGGCAAACGCTGGGAACAGGGCCTGGAGGGCCTGAAGGCCTACAATTTCGAAAACAAGGTCGAGCCGATGGACCGCGCCGTGCGCGAACTCGGCGCCACCGCCTGGCTGGCCGGCCTGCGCCGCTCGCAATCCGGCACGCGCGAAGGGCTCGGCGTGATGCAACGCCAGAACACCCTCGCCAAAGTCCACCCGATCATCGACTGGGACAACCGCACCGTGCACCGTTACCTGACGGAAAACGACCTGCCCAGGCACCCGCTTTGGGAACAGGGTTACGTTTCGGTCGGCGACTGGCACAGCACCTCGAAACTGGAGCCCGGCATGACCGAGGAACAAACCCGCTTCGGTGGCCTGAAACGCGAATGCGGCCTCCACGAACTCAGCGGCCGCAGCGACTTCCGGATATAAAGGGGACAAACCGGAATGGCGCTTAGATAAGCCGACTCTCCGTTGAAAACCAATAACTCCCAAAAGCCATGAAAAATGCGAAAGCCAACCAGCCTTTTGAGAGGGAAAATCTCTCTGGAATCCGGGCCAACACTGGAAGCGATTCATGTCTTGGAAGTATCCCTCGGAACGACGGAAAACTACCCTGATGTTACGCAGGCGGGAGCCGGAGCGGCGGGGGGCGGATACGGGTGCGGGGACGCCGCAGCGCCGCCCGGACCAGCAGCGCCAGCCCGGCCAGCACCGCCCAGGCGGCGGGCTCGGGCACCGCGCTCGCCATGATGCTCACGACACCA
>JAISAX010000764.1 GCA_031266495.1 Opitutaceae bacterium | reverse complement strand
CTATATATACGGGGGGGGGGGGGGGGGGTATGTATAGCGAAATATAAAAACATTCGCGCGAAATATATAAAACGATGCAGTGATGGCGCATTTTTTATAATAACATTTCTGTCAGTAGTCTGGGCGTGGGTATTTTTCAGGGCGGAGACATTCGGGACGGCATGGGAAATCACAAAAGGCATGGCGGGCCTGAATGGCATCGGCGCCGTGGCATTCCTCAAAGACAATCCCCTGATGATGGCAAAACTGGATATCGCCCAATTATTATTCCTGAACCTCCTGTGCGCCTTTATCGCATTTCTCTTGCCCAACAGTGAACAAATCATTTCCGGAATCAGGAAAATCAGCAACAGTAGCAGCAGTAACAGCAGCAGTAACAGCAGTAACAACAGCAAAACCCGCCTCGCCATTGCATTTCTTCTCGGCGTCCTGTTCACCATTTCCCTTGTAACCATGCGGCACGGCGAATCCGCCTTTCTCTATTTCCAGTTCTGAAAATGAAAAAACGCACTCTCCTCATCGCTTTTTTATTCGGGATGGTACTTCCGCTTTTCGTGCTCCGGGTCATGGCGCTGGCGCTTCCATTTCTGGCCTCCAACATGGGGACATGGACAAACGACATGTTGCACAAAAAAGCCGCCCTCGCCGCAACCGCAGCCCACCGGCAAGGCCCGCGACTCTTTATATTGTCGGGATCCAACGCCCATTTCGGCCTCTCCGCCGGACAACTGGGCGCGCATTGCAACCTCCCTGCCACGAACCTGGGCCTGCACGCCGGACTCGGCCTCGAATACATCCTGCGCTATGGCGAACGCGTCATTCCGGACAACGCGCTCGTACTCCTGCCCCTTGAATATCAACTCTACGGAAAAACAACGCAAGGCCGTGACGGCCGCATACAAATACTCTGTCATGACCGTGAATATTTTAATAAAACGGGATTCATTGCCAAAACCGAACTCCTGACAGCCATGCATTGGAAAGACTGGGCCCGACTCCTGCTCGCGAAAGCCATCCCCCCCGCCCCTCCCCGCCCTGGCGAGCATATTGTGGAAAACATCAACGAATCCGGCGACGAAACGGGCAACATATACAACATGACCGAACTGATTATGAAAGGATCCAGACGATGCCGGACCGAAAAATTGTCTCTGGACAAACGCAAACTCGCCCGCCTGTTACTGTTTATAGAGCGAATGGAGAAGAGAAACTGCAAAGTCATCATGACAGTCCCGTTCATTTGCGAGGAGGCGCTGGATTTTGACCTGAACCAGCCCTTTCTGGACGATCTGGCGGCGACGCTGGCCCGGCACGGCATCCCTCTGGTTGGCACGCCCCGCGCCCACCTCTTCACGGTGGAGGACGGTTTTGACACGGAATACCATCAAAACACGCAAGGAGTGGCCAAAAGCACCGCCCGCCTGGCGCAAGAGCTGAAGTCCGGCGGCTATTTGTCGCACCTCCCCGCCCCCGCCTCGTCCCCATCCCTGTCCCCATCCCTGTCCCCGCCATCGCTCCCGACGACAATTTCCCGTGCCCCTTAGGAACCGTAAGGGAATAAACAGTGCGAAGATGCGCCGGGATTGAAGAGCGAGCCAAGGAGCTGACGAGGGAGTTTACCGGATTGGGAATAAATGACCGGGGCAGCGACGCTGGCTCGCTCTTCAAGACCAGGCAGATTTGCACGGGTTATTTCATTACGGTTCCTAAGCGGACGGAACACGGCTACGCCGCCTTGCGTGATTTCTTGCGAGAAAAAACCTCGCGGGAAAAAACCTGTTTTCCCCTCCGAAACACATTTGCCAGCCCCGATGGCATTTGACCAAATCTGTCTTTTTTCAATGCGCCGGACAAACACACGCAACCCACACCACTTCATCAAGGACAACGCCCACAACGTGCGACTGCAATTCCTCGACGAATAACCCTCCACCCACCCTCCCTCCCCTCCCCTCCCCCCCCCCGACTGTCCACGCCACCTGACCACACCACTACCACCAACGCCACATGTACACCGCCAACGAAAAACTCTCCACGGCCAACATCACCGACATCATGCAGACAGCCTACATCGACTACTCGATGTCGGTCATCGTCTCCCGCGCCCTGCCCGACGCCCGCGACGGCCTCAAACCCGTCCAGCGCCGCATCCTCTACGCCATGCTTCGGGAAGGCCTCTACCACAACCGCGCCTTCACCAAATGCGCCGGAGTCGTCGGCGAAGTCCTGAAAAACTACCACCCCCACGGCGACTCCTCCGTGTACGACACCCTTGTGCGCCTCGCGCCACCCTGGGTAGTCCGCTACCTCCTCATCGACCCGCAAGGCAACTTCGGATCCGTCGATGGCGACCCCCCCGCCGCCTACCGCTACACCGAATGCCGCCTCCGCGACATAGCCGAATCCCTCCTCGCCGACATCGAGGAAGACACCGTGGACTTCGCCCCCAACTACAACGAATCCACCACCGAACCCACCGTCCTCCCCTCCGCCCTGCCCAACCTCCTCATGAACGGCTCCACCGGCATAGCCGTCGGCATGGCCACCAACATCCCCCCGCACAACCTCCACGAACTCATAGCCGCCACCATAGCCGTCCTCGACAACCCCGCCACCACCCTCGACGAACTCTGCGCGCTCATCCAAGGCCCCGACTTCCCCACCGGCGGCATCATCGCCGGCCGCGCCGGCATCGACTCCTACCTCCGCACCGGCAAAGGCATCGTCCGCACAAGAGGCCGCGCCCACACCGAAGAGAACAAGACCGGCGAACAAATCGTCATCACCGAAATCCCCGACAACGTCAACCGCTCCACCCTCGTCACCCGCATAGCCGAACTCGTCTCGGACAAACAACTCGAAGGCATCCGCGACGTCCGCGACGAATCCGACGAAAACACCCGAATCGTCATCGAACTAAAACGCGGCGAACAAACCACCCCCATCCTCAACCAACTCTACCAGAAAACCGCCCTCGAATCCTCCTTCGGAGTCACCCTCCTTGCGCTCGACCAGAAACGGCCCAAGCAGATGAACATCCGCGAACTCCTCGACTGCTACATCGACCACCGCCGCGACGTCACCACCCGCCGCACCCGCCACCGCCTCAAGCAAGCCGAAGACCGCGCCCACATCCTCGAAGGCTACAAAATCGCCCTCGACAACCTCGACGACTTCGTCCGCATCATCCGCGCCTCCGCCAGCCGGGCCGAAGCCAGGGAAAAACTCATGGCCAAGTACCCCCTCACCGAACGCCAGACCGACGCCATCCTCGAACTCCGCCTCTACCAACTCACCGGCCTCGAACGCGACAAGATCGAAGCCGAGTACCTCGAACTCCTCAAAAAAATCGAAGAACTCAAACACATCCTCGAAAACGACTGGCGCCTCCGCGAAGTCATCAAGGAAGAACTCCACGCCATGAAAGAAAAATACGGCGACGCCCGCCGCACCGAAATCATCGGAGCGCTCGGCGATTTTCGTATGGAAGACGTCATCCCCAACGAAGGCTGCGTCATCACCATCACCCACCACGGCTTCATCAAACGCACCCCCGTAGCCGACTACCGCTCGCAGAAACGCGGAGGCAAAGGCATCATCGGCACCGACACCTACGAAGAAGATTTTGTGGAACACCTCTTCACCGCCTCCACGCACGACACCATCCTCTTTGTGACCAGCGCCGGCCAATGCCTGGCCAAGAAAGTGTACGACGTACCCGAAGGCGCCCGCACCGCCAAAGGCAAATCCGTATCCAGCTTCCTCCGGCACGGCGAAGGCGAAAAGATAGCCGCCATGCTCTGCATCCAGGACTTTGCCGAAGACCGCTACCTCGTCATGGCCACCAAACGCGGGATTGTGAAGAAGACGCCCCTCTCCGACTACCTCGGCACCACGCGCAACCACGAAGGAGGCCTCATCGGCATCAACCTTGCCGAAGGCGACACCGTCATCGGCACCGTCCTCACGACAGGCAACGACGAAATCATCCTCGTCTCGCACCAGGGCCTTGCAGTCCGCTTCCGCGAACGCGACCCCGACACCGGCGAAACCCTCTTCCGGGCCACCGGCCGAGCCACCGCAGGAGTCACCGGCATGAGATTCAAACTCGACAACGACCAACTCGACGTAATCGAAGTCGTCGATCACGCAGCAAAATTCCTTGTAGCCAGCGAAGCCGGCCTCGGAGTGCGCACGCGCTTCGAGGACTACCGCCTGATCAACCGCGGCGGACGCGGCGTCTGGGCGATCACCCTGCCCGAGGACAACACGATCAACATAGCCGGAGCGCTCAGCGTAAAAGACGCCGACGAGATCATGCTCCTCACCGCCAAAGGCCAAAGCGTGCGCTGTCCCGTCCGCGACATCCGGGAAGTCAACCGCGGAGGCAAAGGAGTAAAACTCCTCACCCTTGCCGAAGGCGACAAACTCCTCAGCATAGCCAAGGTAGTCGAGACCGAGGAAGAGCAGGAAGCCGCCGCCGTTGCCGCCGCCGAAACGGCCCCGACCGAAACCCCGGCCCCCGGAGAAGCCCCCGACGATCCGGCCACTCCCCCCCCCCCCAACCCCAACCCACCCGCCACCCCGGTCTGACCGGGGAGAGAAGAGCAAAAGACCTACCGCCGGAGCGCCCGGGACCGCCAACATCCCGGGCAACCTTTGGCAAAGCGCGTTCCCGCCGTTATGTCGTGGGGGGCGGGGGTGCCGCCCGGGGCGCGGCGGTGCGCGGTACGTCAGGTTGTGGTTGTTTTGTGCGGCGCCCC
>JAISAX010000762.1 GCA_031266495.1 Opitutaceae bacterium | reverse complement strand
GCCGCTCCGGCGTGGCACGGGCTTCCAGCCCGTGGACGGCGCAAAGCGCCGCCTCCCTGCCTCACTCCCGCCACTCCCGCCTCTCCGGGATCACGGGCAAGATGCCCGTGCCACGGCTTTGCCATTACAATTCAACTACGCATGGCAGATCTCTTGTCCGGTCGATTCCGGTTTTCCCCTCCTGCGGGATGCTCCGCAGGTAATCGATAAAACCGGTTTTTTGCCCCTCCCCCCCCTCGATCAGCGCCGCCCGGATATCCTCAAGCTGATGCTGTTCCAGCAGCGAAAAACGCGAATGCATCAGGTAATTGCGCAAGGCTTCACGCGCCAGTTCCTGTTCGTCGCGGAATCCTCCCTCCAAGACAGCCCGGTCAAGCGCTTTGGCCATCGTCTCGGGTAATTCAATGACAAGTGTTTTCATAATATTTTTCTCAAGCTGTCTGCTTTGTTCACCGAAGCAAGCTCCGGCAAAACGATCCCGCAGCAATCGGCCCCCTGCTCTTTCCACGACTACCCGGTGTCATCTTCCTTTGAACGGATTCAAACCCGCTTCCTTTGCTCCCGCCCCCGGCCGCGCCCATCGTGCGTCCATGCCCGTCATCACCGACTCGCCACCGCCCGCATGCCACTCGACTGTCACCGTCGCACCTGCCGATGATACCGCCGCAACCGGTCCGTATCGGGGCCTTCACATCCTCCTCCGTTCCTCCTGGCAAACGGTCAACATCGGCGACATCGGACATTCTCCGGGCGTCCTCGCTCTCCTCGAAAAACACTTTCCCGGCGCCACCCTCACACTCTGGCCCGACTACGTTGACCGCGGCGTGCGTCCCATGCTCCAGCGCCGCTTCCCCGCGCTCACCATCGCCGAAGGCAACATCGACGCCACCACCGGCCAGCCCACCACACCCGCGCTCGCCGCAGCCATCGCCGACGCCGACCTGCTTGTCCATGGCTCCGGTCCCGGCATCGTGGCTCTCCCGCATCTCGAAGCCTGGACTCGCCTCACCAACCGAAAACCCTACGGCATCTACGCCATCACCATCGATCCCCTCGGAGCGGGACCGGCGCATCAGGCCATCCCCGACGAAGGCGACACCCTTGCCCGCCAGCGCCAGCTCGTCGCCGCCCTCCCGCCCGGCCACCTCGACGCGCGCCAGCGCCGCGTGCTCGACTCCGCCTCCTTCGTCTTCTGTCGCGACACCCTCACGCTCGATTACCTCCGCGCCCAAAACCTCCGCCAGCCCCGCCTCGATTTCGCGCCCGACGGCGCCTTCGGCATCGACCTGCGCGACGACGTCAGCGCCGCCACCTTCCTGCGCAACTACGGCCTCCGCGAACGCGAGTTCATCTGCGTCATCCCGCGCCTGCGCTTCACCCCGTATCACGAAATCCACGACATCCCGCCCACGCCGCGCGACGAAGGCCGCGCCCTCGTCAGCGCCCGCCACCGCGAGGCCGACATGGAAAAACTCCGCGCCCTCATCACCCGCTGGGTCCGCGCCACCGGCCTCAAGGTGCTCGTCTGCCCCGAAATGACCTATCAGGTCGAACTGGGCCGCGACCTCATCCGCCAAAAACTCCCCGTGGATGTCCGCAACAACGTCGTCTGGCGCTCCGCCTACTGGTTGCCCGACGAAGCCTGTTCCACCTACGCCCGCGCCCACACCGTCGTCAGCCTCGACAACCACTCGCCCATCTTCGCTCTCGCCGTCGGCACGCCCACCCTCTTTGTCCGGCAGCCCAGCGACACCACCAAGGGCCAAATGTGGACCGACGTCGGCCTTGGCGACTGGTATTTTGAAATCACGGACACCGAAACCACCGGCCTCGCCATCGCCGAACGCCTCTTGTCGATCCACTACGACCGCCCCGCCGCCCTCGCCCGCGTCCGCGCCATCATGGACGGCGTCCGCGCCGCGCAGGAGCGGAGCATCCGCACCCTGCACGAAGCCATTCCCGACTTCGACCGATTTGAACGGGTTCAGAAACCCGGACTTTGCGCCGCCGCCACCCTCTGACGCACCTTTCCCGCAATCCACCGCCGCACCCGCAAATAATTATATATCCATGAAAATCACCACTCGCCCCCGCGCACTCGCCCTTCCGGTCGCCCTGGTCGCCGCATCCCTGCTGGCGCAGCCCGCCACCAGCCGCGCGACATTGCTCGCGTATGACAGCTTCGACACCTATACCAAGGACGTCGCACTCAAAGACAACACCCTCAACGACGGCACCGGATGGCTTGCCGCATGGGGATCAGGCGGCGGCACAGTCAATATATCCGACAAGGCGCTCACTTGGACGCTCGACAATTTCACCTATGGAGGCGGCGCCTCGGTGGCCGTGTCCGGCGCGAACAATTCTTCCGCAATCAGACGCGATCTTGCTTCATCCGTGACCAATGGCTCCGACATCTATGTCAGCATGCTCTTCCAGGTCGTGCAGGAAAACGGGGCGGCCGGAACGCTTGTCTCGGGCCATTACGCAGGTTGGTCGCCACGGGATGGCACCTTCGCCTCGGGCGAAGACAACACCCTCACCCTCGGCACGGGAAGCAGTTCCGGCACCTGGGCGGGTGCCCGGGTCAACAACAATAACAGCACTGTAAAAACCGCCCTGCAGTACAACACCACCTATCTCGTCGTCGTGCGTTTCAGCGGATGGGACGGCACGAGCTACAAGACGACCACGACCTGGCTCAATCCCTCGTCCGGCGACCTCGCCTCGGCCAACGACAGTATCGTAGCCACCATTACAGCATCCGCCGGCGGCTCCACGTCCTTCAACGGACTGCAGTTGCGCACCAACAGTCTGGGCACCGACACCTACTATTTCGACGACATCCGCATCGGGACGAACTGGAACGATGTAGTCCTAACACAGATACCCGAATCCGCGACCTCCGCCACTCTCTCCGCGCTCGGCGTTTCCGGCATCGTCCTCGCCGCCATGATCACCCGCCGCCGCTTCCT
>JAISAX010000819.1 GCA_031266495.1 Opitutaceae bacterium | reverse complement strand
CGCAGCAATGAACACCAAACTCCGGATCACACGGCGGACGCGACAAACACGGCGAAACCGCGCCGGCTTCACACTGATCGAACTCCTCACTGTCATCGCGATTATTGGCATCCTTGCCGCCATCATGATTCCGACTGTCGGAGCCGTTCGCAAAACCGCGCAAGGCGCCACCTGTGCCAGCAATCTTCGCCAGATCACTGCGGCGGCATTTCTCTACGCATCGGAAAACAAGGACTGGCTGCCTCCGCGGGATACCGGAGGTTCCGCAGTCACTTACTGGCCGGTCTGGCTGCTTGAGGGCACCATGAAAACCCCGGCGATCAACAAGGTGCTCCTCTGTCCCGCGGTTTATGTGGAGGGCAACCAGAGCCAGATGACGAAGCCGACCCAGACCGGTGTGGCCCGCCCTTTTTCCTATGCGGTCAACGTGAGGATCGCCGGCAATTTTGACGCCTCGAAACCTGGCAACTACAATGGCTACGATGGTCGTCGTTGGAAGCTCACCGAAATCAGGACTCCCTCGCGCACCTCGTTGTATGCGGAATGTCACAACGTCGGCAGTTCGGGTGTGGACAAGGGTGGCGGTTACATTCGCGATTATCGCAACAAGGTATCCGGCGAGTGTTTCCCCTGGCCTCACCGCGAGGCGAACATGATCGCTTTTGCCGATGGTCATGTGCGCGCTCTCAAAAAAGAGCAGATCCCCGACGACGACACCGACGTTTTCTGGACCGGCGACGTCACCAGGTGACATCGAAAGATCGGGGGGGAAAAAAAAAGGGGGGGGGGGAGGGAGGGGACCGTTTGCGGCGCGGAGCGCCGTCCACGGGCTGGAAGCCCGTGGCATTTCCGGAGCGGGCGATTGGCAGAAAAAACCCGCGCCACTCCGGAATCTGTCCACTTTTTGAACGGAGAAATCAGAACTTGCCGACTTCGAGACCGAAGTGGGCGGCGGCGTTCTTATAGCTGATGTCCGTGACGAGTTTCGCCAGGGCGGGTTCGTCGGCGGGGATCAGGCCGGCCTCGACGTCGGCACCGATGAGCGCGCAGAGAATGCGGCGGAAGTATTCGTGACGAGGATACGAGAGGAAGCTGCGCGAATCGGTCAACATGCCAACAAAACGGCTGAGGAGGCCGAGTTGCGAAAGGGCGTTGATCTGCCACTCCATGCCTTCCTTCTGGTCGAGAAACCACCAGCCGGAACCGAATTGCACCTTGCCCGGAGTAAGGCCGTCCTGGTAGTTGCCCGCCATCGTCGCGAACAGGTAGTTGTCCGCCGGATTCAGGTTGTAGAGGACGACTTTCGGCAGTTCGCCGTCGCGGTCGAGCGTGTCGAGGTAATGCGAGAGGGCGCGGGCTTGCGGGAAATCGCCGATGGAATCCACGCCGGCATCGGCCCCGATGCGCTTGAGGAGGCGGCTGCTGTTGTTGCGAATCGCGCCGAGGTGAAGCTGCTTGGTCCAGCCGCGTTTGAAATCGAGGCGGCCCAGATAAACCATGAGGAAGAAAACGAATTTCGCGGTCTGTTCGGGCGTCGCGGGTTTGCCACTACGGACGGCATCGAAGATGGCGGCGGCCTCGCGCTCGGTGCAGTCGGCATCGGGAAGGTTTTCAAACCCGTGGTCGGATAGGCGTCCGCCGATCGAGTGGAAGAAGGCGTGGCGCTTGTCGAGAGCCTCAAGGAGCGTGGCGAGCGAACGGATGTCGAGATCGGTACGCTGGCCGAGGGTGTCGCACCAGGGGTTGAAGACGGCGGGGTTGTTGACCGCCATGAGCTTGTCGGCACGGAAGGTCGGATACACGCGGGTCTTGAGCGCGGGCTTGCCAGCGGCGGTGGCATCGGCCTGGGCTTTGGCGATGGCGATGTGATGTTCGAGCGTGTCGGCGGGATCGTCGGTGGTGCAGACGACGGCAACCTTGTTGGCGTTGAGAATGCCCTGCGTGGTGAAGTCCGCGGTCGCGAGTTTGGCGTTGGCGGCCTCCCATATGGCGGGGGCGTTTTGTTCGTTGATGAGAAGGTCGATGCCGAAGTAGCGGCGGAGCTCGAGGTGCGACCAGTGGTGAAGCGGGTTGCGCACGAGCGAGGGGACTGTGCGGCAGTAGGCGAGGAATTTGTCGTAGTCGCTGGTGGCGGCGCCGGTGATGAGGTCTTCGTTGACGCCAGCGGCGCGGAGGGCGCGCCATTTGTAGTGGTCGCCGCCGAGCCAGATTTGCGAGAGGTTTTGGAACTGGCGGTTGCTGGCGATTTGATCGGGCGGGAGATGACAGTGGTAATCGTAGATGGGCTGCGGCGCGGCGTGTTTGTGGTACAGCTCGCGGGCGGTGTCAGTGGTGAGCAGGAAGTCGTCGTGAAGGAAGGGTTTCATCGGTGTTTGAAAGGGCGGGAAGCGTTGAGGAGTGGCGCGGGAATGTGGACGCGGGTGTTGTGAAATCGTTTTCGTCGGCATTCGGCCGCGGGCGCGGGGGGGGGGGGAGGGAAGGATGTGCAAACCCGGATACGCACTGCGGCATCGCGGCACGCCGACAAACGGCGACCCTGCAAAAACGCCCTCCGCGTAACATCAGGCAAGTGTTTAGCGTCGAGAGGAGTCGATGCTTTGTGCCTGAATGCCAAACGATTAAAAAATTCAGACAGGGATTTTTTTACACAAAGGTCGCAAAGGTCACAAAGAAGAAGACCATGAAGATCAAGCGAACAAGCAAGGGGGCGTTGCGGTGGCTTGGCGGTCTTCGCGAGCTTTGTGTAAAAATTCCGGAGATTCCGGAATCCTGTCCTGCTGACACCATTTTGAGTTACACCCTCCGCCCGGCTCCTGCCTTTCAGCCTTTCAGCGTTTCAGCGTTTCGGTTTTCTTCCCGACGAACCGATGGACACGCCGCTCCTTTCTTTTGAATCGCTCCGCGCCTACCCGCACTGGCTGGTGCTGGTGTGCGTGGGCGTGCTGGTCGGCGGCCTGCTCCTCGCTCTGGCGAAGCCTCTGAAATGGGGCCTCTACGCGCTTCTCGCCGGTCTTTTTCTGGCCGCGCTCGGCGCCGTCGCCGCCTGGCTGGCGGTATGAAGGGCCGGCCAAGGTCGGGGTAGTTGGAAGTTTGAAACTGGGAGTTGGGAGTTTGAAGTTCGATCGTCGGCAGCGATGAGGGGCGGACTGCGCAGCCGAAGACCAGCCACAAAATTCCAACGACCAACTTCAAATTTCAAACTTCTCCCCACCCGGAAATGGAGACCGCCCGGAAAACCGAAGTCTCCCGGGCGGCGTTGTTTTCTTTGTTCAGGCAGTAACGTAAGACCTTGCGGCCTTGCGCCACTGATTCGCAGGCACCCACCGGCCCAGCGCCTGTGTAAGGCGCGCGGCCTGGGCGGCCGTGGCGGTATCGCCTGGCAGCATACCCCGGGCCGGACGGCGCGCATTCCTGCGTGCTGCCAGCCCCGGCAACGCTGCCGAAGCGAACGTGCTATTGGTGGTGTTCATGATCAGATGGAGACTTCGGACATCATTGCCCCAAAGTCTCCCGGCTGATTACGAGCGTCATCAAAGAACGCCCGAGTATCTCTCAAACCCGCCCGAAAAACAATCGGGCGTTTGCCCGATGCCGCCGCTGTCACCCGGACAGCATGCGGACATCCTCACCGCCACCGGCCACCGGCCAGCCGGCCAGCGGGCTGGCTGCCGCTTCAGAAGGTTTGTTGTTTCATGCTGTTCATGGCCTTTTGCAAAAGCAGGGTTCATGCCAGCCAACGACGGCTTGCGCTCCCGCCCCTTCCCTCCGCACCCTGCCGGGAGAAACCGTGTTCGCCGCATCCGCCAACCACCCGCCATCGCCATGAGGCCCATCCGCAAGCTCGCCTTCGTCATCAACGAACAAAAACCCGGCGCGCACGAACTGGCCGCCGATCTCGTCGCGATCACGCGCGATGTCGGCGTCGCCACCATCGAGACCGCCGCGCATCCCCTCCCCGCCGGCTACCTCGCCGGCCAGGATGCCTGCTGCGTCATCGGCGGCGACGGCACCCTGCTCGGCGTCGTCGGCGAAGCCGCCACGCACGATGTGCCTGTCATCGGCGTCAACCGCGGCACGCTCGGGTTTCTCACCACCTTTTCCGCCGACGAAGCCCGCTCCAGTTTGCCCGCCCTGCTCGCCGGCGGCTACACCCTCGCCTCGCGCTCGCTGCTCGCCTGCTGTATCGGCGACGAGTGCCACGCCACGGCGCTCAACGACATCCTCATCAAGGAATCCAGCAATTCCCGCATCGTCACTCTCGGCGTCGAGGCCGACGGCGAACTCGTCACCAACTACCTTTGCGACGGCCTGATCATTTCCACGCCGACCGGCTCCACCGCCTACAACCTCTCCGCCGGCGGCCCCCTCATCCACCCCGGCGCCGAAGTCTTCGCCATGACCCCCATCTGCCCGCACACGCTCAGCAACCGCTCCATCATCTTTCATCAAAAAGTCTGCCTGCGCGTCATCAACCGCGATCCCTCCTCGCGCCTCACCGTCGCTGCGGACGGCCACCCCCTCAACTCCGCGCCCTCCGGCGAACCTGTGGACATCTCGCTTTCCACCCGCCGACTCAAGCTCGTGCAACGCGCCGATTATGCCCACTTCGCCGTCGTCCGCACCAAACTCAACTGGAGCGGCGGCGCCAAATGACGACACCCGCCACGCCACGGCTTCAGCTCCCCCCCCCCCCTCCCCCCGCTCCTGAAAAAATCCTCGTCGCCATGTCCGGCGGCGTGGACAGCTCCGTGGCCGCGCTCCTCCTCAAACGCGCCGGCGTCCCGATCGAAGGCGCGTACATGAAGAACTGGATCAACGAGGACAACATCATCGGCCACTGTCCCTGGCAGCAGGACATCAAGGACGCCCGCCGCGTTGCCGACCAGCTCGACATCCCTTTCCGCGTCGTCAACCTCATGGAGGAGTACCGCGAACGCGTCGTCGCGTATCTGCTCGAAGGATACCGCCGCGGACTCACGCCCAACCCCGACGTGATGTGCAACCGCGAAATCAAGTTCGGCGTCTTCCGCGCCTGGGCGCGTGACCACGGATTCAGCGCCGTAGCGACCGGCCACTACGCCCGCCGCGAGGCGCTTCCCGCACCGCCCGCGCCGCCC
>JAISAX010000806.1 GCA_031266495.1 Opitutaceae bacterium | reverse complement strand
CCTGCACACATCTTCCGAGGCCCTGACCCTGCGCTGGAGCCCCCCCCGCCCCCCCCCGGGCGGCGGCCCCCCCCCCGTCGCGAGGGCAATTCAGGAGGAGACGTTTGCCAGAGGCGTTTCGTCCTGCAGGCGCCGGTCAATCGGGAAGGAGCCGGAGAGTGCCCAGGGAGCGGGGATCATTCCAGTAGTCGAAGTTTTTCAGGAAGGTCATGTGGGCGTTTTTGCGGAATCCGTGATCGGAATCGTCGCTGAGCAGGTTGCATCCGGGTTCGAGACCTTCGCGCGGCGTAATGCCGATGGCGGAAAAGGGAACGGCGGCTTCGATCAACCAGCCGCCATGCCAGACCTGGCTGGCGATTCTTACCTGGCTCTCGAAACCCTGGCGGAGGTGGCCGCCGATGGAGGCCGCCATGACTGCGGGAGGCTCGTCGTGTCCCTGGCGAGTGGGTGTCATGAAGAGAAGCAGGTCGCGGTCGGTCACGTTTTTGGAGCGCCTGGCGGGATCGGGTTCGACGCTGAGGAAGAGGCGGATGTTGTCGGAATCGCGCCAGTCGCGGCTGGTCAGGTCCGGGATGCTCAGGTCGTCGTCGAGAACGAGAAATGCCGCGTAAAGATAGCGGTCGTCCCAGCGAAGCGCGGCACGGGCGTATTTGTCCTCGCGCAACGGCGGCGTGACATCGCGCAGTTTCCAGTTCCCGCCCTGATCGAGGGTGACAAATTCCGCGGCGCGCCATTCCGTCAGGTCGCCATCAACCGTGGCGGGTGCGCGGCGCGCCTGAAGTTCGCCGCGACCGAAACCTGCCCGGCCTTCGTCGATTGTCCGGCGCATTGCGTAGCCAGGCGCTCCGCCTGTATCCGCCAGTAAATACGCGTAGGGAAACGCGCCCTTGAGCCAGACGCGAACCTCGCACGGCGCGGTGCGGCGGGGTCCGGCGGTCTCGACGGCAAAGGAAAGGCGATACTCGACTCCCGGCACGCCGTCGCGAGGGGAAACAAGCTCGATGTGGCGCGTGACGGTTTCGCCCGGACCAACCTCGAAAGCGTCGGGCAACCGGATTGCCCAGCCGGGCATTCTGTCCACGATTACCGGATACGCGGTGACAGGCGCGGAGCCTGAATTGAAGACGACGCACGGAACCTTGATCGACTCTCCCGCGTTGATTTCCCAACGGCTCATGGGGGCGTTCCAGTTGCGGCGGTCGAGGGTGTCCGCGAGGATTTCACTCGCGAGAAAGGATGCTGTATCCCGGGGAAGGTTACGGATGACGAGCGTGCGTTCGCCGAGCGTCACCGGCTTTGTCAGGTCGATTTCAGCGGTGAGGTCGCGACCGGTTATATCATGGACTGTGTAGTGAATATTGTCCGCCACCTCCGGAAGGCGAAGCCGGGCGGGAACATTGTCGCGCAAGGCCCATGCGGCGAGAAACACGCTGCCATCGGATTGCCGGAAAAGGTGTCGCTGGACGAGTTCGGTGGAGGCCGTGCCGCCGAGCGGCGTGGCATCGTTGATCAGCGGGGCGATAAATTTCAGCGTGTGCCAAGCCGGGCGCGGATTGAAATCCTTGTCCAGCAGCCAGAAGGTTTCCCGGTCGTTTTTTCCGAAAAGGTCATACCAGTAAATGCGGTCGATGCCCTTGGCGCGTGCCAGGAGAAAGAGGCGGGCGAGTTGATCGGCCTGTTGGTCAAGAGTGAAACCGTTGACCTGGGTGAGTTGCTGCGTGACGGGGTTGAGCGTGCCGTGCTCGTCGTCCACGTGGAAACCGGTTTCGGTCGCCCAAAGCTGCGTGCGCGGAAGGGCGGGAGAGGCGGGAGGGGCGGGAGTGCGGGCGTTGTCATACGCGGCAATGACACGCCGGTTGGCTTCGAGTTTGGCGATGCCGGCTTCCGCCACGCCGCAGTAAGGATGCGCGGTGACCGCCCGGATACAGGGTGCGAGTCCGTTGCGAAGCAGTTCCCCGAGATAATGGGGGTCCGCCTCCCCGATGCCAAAGGTCGCGGGACGCGCATCGGGGGCAACGGACAGGGTGCCGAGTGCCATGGCCCGGTTGTGGGCGGCCATGTCGGCGGCGGCTCCGAACGCGGCCCAGCCGGAATTGGTTTCGTTGCCGTATTGATAATCGAATACGCGTCCCTTGTAGCGCCCGGCGACAAATTTGGCCCAGTCGTGCGCCATGCGGGTTTTTTCCGGGGATTCGTAAAAGGGTTTCGGGAAAAAGCTGAGCGCCACAAGGATGTTCATGCCAAATGCCTCCGCCGCCAGAAGTGTCTGGTCGGTTCTGGCCGGCATGGAATAATGGCCGGCGGCATCGGGCGCCGCGAACAGGACGTCAAGCCGGACGCTGCGCACACCCGCTTCACGCATCAGGCGTAGCATTTTCCACTGATCTTCGGCGGAGTACCTGGCGAGGTGCGCGTTCATGGCGATGAAATAATCCCCGTCCCGGGCCACCGGACGCGGAGTGCCCACAATGGCGGACTGCACCACCGGCGTCCGCCCTTCGATCGCGATCGAGCTGCGCAGGAGAGCGATGTCGTCGCGCAATTCCGCCGGTATCGGATCATCAACTACTGAAAACGAGCGGGTTTCGTTGGCCGCGAGGCGGCGGGTGACGGGTGGAAAATCGCGGCGCGTTCCTTCCGGAGATTCCAGGCTGGCGGAAATGACCACGGAAACAGGCGAGGCAAGGGGATTGCGGATTTCGTAGTCCGGGAATTTTTGAGGGTTGGCCCCGATGTCCCGAATGGTCCGGATCTGGCTGTCGGACGCATCGGACGCGAGCACCGCCGGAAGCGGCGCGCACGGGAGGAGGCATGTCGCCACCGCAAGGAAGGAAACGGTATGGATGAGGTTGCACATAATTCTGGATACGGTTCGGGAGAACGCGAGGTTCTGGAAATTCATTTTTTGAACAGAAGAGAACAAAGGGAACGAAGATAAAAACGGAGGGATTCCGGGATGATTTTTGAGGTAACCGAGGTTACGCAGCCGAGGCTTTTTGAAGGCGGACCGGCTGCCTGCGTAATGTCAGTTACTGGATTGAGCAT
>JAISAX010000772.1 GCA_031266495.1 Opitutaceae bacterium | reverse complement strand
TCATGATTTTGTCTGGAAAAATATCAAGAAAATGCATATTTTTCGGTCGAAAATATCATCATGTATAGCAATAAGTTATGCATTTATTCCATTTGATTTAATTTTAAACACGTTCTAAGAGCTGTAGTTTATCACCTCCGATGTCCTGGTTTCCTCAAGGGTGAAAGGAGATGATTTACTGATCGCACCGGAATCCAGGTCACGGTACCGGATGTCGTAGGTGCCTTGGCGAATGCTCTTGCAGGTATAGCTGCCGTATTTGGGTATGAAGAAATGCCGGACCGGGGTGGGTGTTTTGTAATCGAGGCTTACGAGCTTGATGAACACATCGGATGAGTTGCGTGAGTTATCAATGGTCACTTCCGATCTACCGTCGTTGTGGTACACGGTGAAGCCTTTGAGAGCCATCGCGGAGTAGGGCCAAGGATAACCTGCAGGGGTTGTTTCGGAGCGGACGTAAGCTGGCTTTTGGGGGGCCGGGCTCTTGGGCGGCGGCGGAGAGTATGGTCTGGACAGGACCGATTCCGGACTGGTGCCAGAGTTGGCCGCCCAGATCATGAGTCCGATAATGATGCCGCCGCCGACAATCACCGAGCGCCACCCGTATTGGCCTGATTTCCTGGCACGGGGAGCATCCGGGGGGCGCGAGGGCACAGTCGTGACCACGGGGGACCGGTATGGCGGGGTCGATTGGGCTGCCGACTCCCGTTCCTTGGCGGCAATCCAACTGTCGTGTGCCGCCCGGCTATCGGGGGTGTCAAGGACAGCGAACGAGGCGTTGATTATGCGCATGATGCGATGTGCATCTTCCTCGAACCCCGGATTTTTGTCGGGGTGGTATTTTTGCGCCAAGCTTCGGTAAGCAGCCCGAATGACTTCGGGAGGGGCATCGCGGGAAACCTTCAGATTGTCGTAGTGTGTGCGTAGCTTGGCTGATGGCTCCATAGATGGCGAGGTACCAAGGCTTATAAGGAGGGTGCCGGGAGCGAGAAAGACAGAAAAAGACAACCAAAAACAAAAATCTTGATTTAATAACCTATTAAATCAAAATAAATTGTTGAATTGGATAAAAATTATTTACCCAATTTGCCACGTTAAAGGGCCGTCCAGTGCGTCAACACCGAACGGCCCACATCCATAACGTCAGTGCTTAATCAGTCGTTACAGACATGAAAAACTGTGCTCAAAAACATGGGTCTTTCAACCCAAATCAAAGCCACCCGGGAACGCCTCGGGCTTTCGCAAAGCCAAGCCGCCAAGGCTTGGGGGGTTCCCAAACAAAACCTCAAGAATTGGGAGGCGGGGAGAAACGCGCCTCGCGGGCAAACGCTTCAGCGGCTGTGGCCGATCCTGTTTCCCGAATCCGACACGCAGTCTCGGCGCTGACGGGTAATGACATACTGTTGGAAGTGACGACGCACGCGGGGCGCGGCGGCATCTTCTCCCATGAGGTTCACATCATGCTGGGTGGAGATGACCCGGCGGGGATGGAATTCACGGTCAATGCCCGTGATCTTCTCCTGCTCCGCGACACCCTGACCGCAGCCGCAAACTCGACCGGAGGTGCGCAGTGAGCGATACCGTTATCAATAAATTGTGCCGCGATTGGGCCTGGCGCCTTGAGGCAGGAGAACGTATCGTCATCAGGTGGACGGCCACTGATCCCGATGGCAATGGGGGCGTGAGCTTCATGGCTTGCGTGGAACCCAACACGGATGCACGTCTGGCCATGACCAGCGTAGTCAATGCCCTTGCGGCGGATGATTTCGCCGATAAAATCAGGCAGATGAGGGAGGTCGTGGGAGATAATGTGTTCGGGGCGATGTTATTCCCGCACATAAAAATCCTGACCCAAGACGATGGAGGTGCGCAATGAGCAGCGTAACCCTCGTAACCGAAACGTGGCAGGGCGCGGCGATCACCTTTCGTGGTGGTGACGCTTGGGTGAACGCTACGAGCATGGCGAAGCCGTTCGGGAAATTTCCTGCGGACTTCATCCGGCTGGCGGCAACCAAGGCGTTTATCACTGCATTGCAGGCCGATGATCCAACTATGGGAAATCCCATAGTTTCCACTGAAGGCCGGTTTGGAGGGACGTGGATGCACCCGGACCTCGCTCTGGAGTTTGCGCGGTGGCTGTCGCCGGAGTTCGCGATCTGGACGAACCGGGTGATCCGGCGGCTGATGGCTGGCGAGCCGGTGGCGCCGTCCTCGCCGTCCGTGTCTTCCGCTTCGCCGGATATGATGGCCGCGCTGACTTCGCTGGCGTCAACGCTGGCGAGCGTGGTGACGCTGGTGAATTCGCTGGCGGAGAGGGTGACGTTGATCGAGAGGAGGTTGCCGCCGCCGAGGGGCTGGGCGTTGTTGCCGAATCGTTCCCTGGTCGGGCAGGGTGGCAGGCCACCAAAGTATGATGATCGCGAGGTGCTGGCGCTGTTCCCGGTGGGTGAGGAGAACCGGGAGGCGTTGCCCGTGATCCGCGCGAGAGCGTTGCAGGTGTTGCTCATGCCGGCATCGTCGTTCTCGGATTACCGCTACAACCTGATGACGTATGGCCTGGTGAATGTCCATTCGCTGGACGGCGGGTATTACCGGCCGTCCACGAGCGAGGGCGTGAAGGGAGGTGCGCTGTGAGCAAAACCGGAAAAATTATGTGCCCGCCCGAGATGAACCCGTTTGAGGTTGAGAGTGCGATAAATGCATCTCTCTTCTTTATGAAAATGATGGTGACTTTGACTGAAGGAACCGGGAGCGACTGCTTCATCCATAATCTCAATTGCGGCAAGGAGAACAACCGTCTTGCCTTGGGGCTGGTAGCCGTAGCGAGCCGCGTATCCGCCGATCTTGTCAGGGTTCAAGAACACCTGCTGAAGAAGGATGTGACAATCTATGAGACTGGTCGCAATTAGCCCAGCGGGCGTCGCACGCGACGCCCCTGCCTCACTGATCCAATAGTGTTTGGTGAACTTCACTCGGTAGTGGCCGTGAGCGCCGAGAAGGCCGGCGAACTGGTGGACAAGATCTCTCGCGAGGAACGCAAGCGCGTGAAAGCCATGTTGCCGGCGTTGATGCGCCAGCCGGGCGCGAGGTTCAATCCGTTCGAGGCAGACCAGGATTCTTGATGGTCGCAAAAAAGTGGTCGGCCATCAGTTCCGGCCAGTGGGGTGAAGCAAACACGGATTCATAAAGAGGGTCATCTTGCTTGAGCCGGATGAAGGCATCGAAGCGTTTGCGGACAGGACTTTGTTTGTCGGCGAGGGCGGGGTATTTTATGATGGTCCGGTCCCGGCTGGCTAGTACCTCATAACGCTCGAAGTTTCGCATCTACTCCGAATGAGCACAGAGGAAAGGTATCCGAAAAAATCAAGGTTATGGGGTACTAGTTGCAGGATACGCCAGGCTTCGATGGCCTTCGTTTCTTCTTGTGCGGATTGTTTCTGCTCACGTTGCTTGCGAACCGCTTCGTCGGCGATGCGGAGGTTTTCGTCGGCAACTTTTCTGGCGTATTCGTCGGAGCCTGCTTTTTTTTCGTTTTCCCGCGCGATCCGGGCGGCTTCGGCATCGGCTCTGGCCTCTTCGGACTCACGGGCGAGGCGGTTTTCCTGACGGCCCAGCGTCCACGAGATGTCTTCAAGAGCATCCGTGGCACGCTGGCGGTCTCGCTCGGCGGGAGTCTTGGCGATGAGCGGGGAGATGATCAGGATGGCCAGAAGCAGGTATTTCATGGGGCCAGCATGAACCCGCCCCATGACTCCGTCAATCCGCCCTTCCGGCAGGTCACAGGCTGATGTCGTAGTGAACGCCGGGGGAGTCGATGGTGTCGAAGAGCTGGTCGTTGAAGTAGAGCTTCACGCGGAAGTGGAACTTCGTGCCGGTCAGGCCCGCGCTCACTCCTCCGAACGTGTAGTTCATGCCGATGTCGATCAGCGCCGACTTGGGGAATTCAATATCGTTATTATACAATTCTGGACGGTAAGTCGCTGTGAATGTCGGGATTTCGCCGAGTGTATTATAGCCTCTGGTTTCGGGGTAGTCGATCCGCTTGATCTCTACCTCATCTCCAGCACTCTCCCCGTTGTCCGCAACGACCGAAACTCTCGCAATCAAACCGGCTTCCACACCGACGAGCGTGCTGGATAGCAGTTGGCTACTCACTCGGATTTTTGCGGTATCTGTCGATACGTTGAATATGGGCGGGGCGGTATCTGCCCAGTTTACGCCTCCGCTTGAAATGGTAAATGTACCCGGACCGTACCATATAGCCATCAAGGAAGAAGGAACCCGGAGGGCTGATGGCATTTTCCGTCCTCCAACATATCCGTCATCATAGCTTCCGGCATACTTGGAGCCACTGGTGCCGAAGCTGTTGTACTCGTAGAAATAGTTGCCTCGCGTGTCCGCAGCCCAGCGCGCAAGCACATAGC
>JAISAX010000597.1 GCA_031266495.1 Opitutaceae bacterium | reverse complement strand
CGGCGGCGGGGGGCGGGGGGGGGGGGATCGAGGATCAGCGCGCAGGGGAGGGGGGAGGGAGGCTGGCGACGTTCTTTTCGCGCCCGGGGCGAAGGAAGACGCGGCCGACCAGCAGCCCGAGAAAAAGGCCGAAGGCGGCGCCGAGGACGAGCGCGCCGCAGGCGAGTTTTCTGGTGACCGAGGTGACGCGTTTCAGGACGGGATTATCCAGGAAGTTGGTCCCGACGTGAAGCGTGGCGACTTTCCATGCGCCGTCGGGTTGCCTGACGACGGTGGCGGTCCAGCGGGAGGTCATCGTGACCTGGTGGCCGCCGCGACGCATGTCGTAGGTGTCGGTGGTGGTGCCGTGGCAGACGCCGGTGTTCGTATCGATGAAGCGGGTGAGGATGTCGGCCTGCGCCTGCGTTTTCATGCCGGTGACGAGCGCGGCGGGTGAACGAAACATGCGGTCGTGGAACTCGCGCAGTTGCTCCTCGCCGGTGATGACCGTCTGGTCAACGGCGGTGAATGCGAAATCGGTGGTGAAGCAGGCGGCGAGGGCGGCAAGGTCGGCGTTGTTGATGGCGGCGACGGCGCGGTCACGCAGGGCGCGGAGCGCTTCATGATCGGCGTCGCGGTTGGCGGTGGCGGAGGCGGGGGTTTGGGCGCGGCCCGCGGGAACGATGAGGGCGAGCGCGAAGAGGCTGGCGAGGACGAGGGTTGTTTTCATAGGAGATGGGAATTGAGGAGGACGTTGAGCCGCAGGAGGCGGCGGCGGTTATCCGGGAACGGACGGTTGGGGTTGTTGACAGCAATATCCGGGGATGGCAACCGCCGGAATCAATCCCGGCGCCGCTCTGTCCAGCGGTACGCCAGCGTTGGCAGGACGAGCAGGGGCAGGATGCCGGCCAGCGCAACGACGAGCACGGCGTTGGCCGTGACATGCCGCCGAAGAACAAAAACCTCGAACGCGACGAGCGCGCCCGCCGCGTAGCATACGCCGATAACCGGAAAGCACAGCGGCGCATAGTGCGTGACGATCTCCGCAGGACTCTTCCCGGCCGCGGCAGGAGGATTGAACACGTCCACGATGCCGAGGCGCACGAGAGTAATGTCGTTGATCCATGACATGAACCCGTAAAGTGCGCCGGTGGAGAGGAGAATGCGCGCGATCGTGCCGGCCGCGAGCGTGCCGCCGTCTGCGGGCAACAGGGATGCGGCGGGCACGGGCGTGCCGAGAAAGGCGATGAACAACACGGGGGCAAGGTTGGCCGCATACATGAAGCCGTGGTGGACGAAAAAATCCCCGACCACCCACGGACCGTTGAAACGCCACTTCTTCAAGAGATTCGTGGCGATGCCCGGACCGACATAACCGTAAACAACCGGAAGCAGCATGACATACCAGGCAAAGACGGCGCTCCCGGACCAGCGCCACCACACCCAGCCCATGAAGGCGCAAACCGGCCATGGCAGCACGTAAAGCCGGAAACAGGTGAACCGGTAAAGCCGACGCCCCCTGGCGGGATGCCGCGGCCGCGGTTGCGAAGGGAGGGAGGGGCGGGAGGGGCGGGAGGGGCGGGAGAGGCGGGAGGGGCGGTTCATGGCAAAGACGAGGTGTCCCGGAGCGCGGGCAGGGGGGAAGTCGGCGGAGCCGGGCTTCGCGCGTGGGTGTTCCAGAACAGCAGATGGCGACCGCAACCGGTGGCGCCGCCGCCGTCGCCCGCGGGGCAGGGGCCGTCGAGATCGGCGAGAAGACAGGCGAGCGCCTTGCCGGAAAACGCCGGTTCCAGCTCCAGCCCCGCCTGGCGGGCGAAACTGACGGCGCTGACAACAGGCGCGGGAACGTCGCGGTAGCCCCGACCGAGGAAGCGAGCATCAATGCATCGCAGGCGGGCGAGGCAATCGCGGGCATCGAGGCCGGCGCAGGCTTCGCACGGATTGTCGCACGGATTGTCGGCGCCGGTCTCGCCTGAACCGGCGCGAGGAGCTCCCTGTGTGGTGCGCAGCCACGCAAGCGTACGGCGGATCAGCGCGGCGAGCCGACGCCGGTTGGCGATGATGCTTTCGACCGCCTGCACGGCGACGACCCGGGCAGGAGACTTCGACGCCGCGAGTCCGATGAGCAAGCCGGCCACGGAACCACCCGTGGCGAACGGCATGTAAATCGCATCCGGCGCGGGGAGAAGGCCCGTGTTGACCTGATCGAGGAGTTCCCGGACGGCCTGCGCATAACCAACCGAAGACTCCGGCGTCGAACCGCCAAGCGGCACGAGGAAAGCATCCCTCCTCAAGGCCATGCCGTGTGCCCGCAGGACCGCCGCGAGCATGGAGCCCGCGCGGTGCAACCGGACGCCCGCAGCCCGCAACCGCTCGACCCCGGAAACGGCGAAAGACTGGCCGCGATGCGCGAACAGCACGGCATCGACCGCGAAACCCGCCGCGCGACCGAGCAGACCGACCGCCATGACGGTGTGCGATTCGATATCGCCATGGACGACGAGGCGGGTGGCGCCGCGCCGGCGGGCCAGCGCAAAAAGGGCGCCGAGCTTGCGCGCCTTGTTGCCTCCGTAAACAGGAGAGATGCCGCCATCGTCTTTCAGCCAGAAGCGCTGACCGCCGGGCGACCGGATCGTACCGACCGGAGAGGGCAGCGGAAGAAGGAGACCGGATTCGTCGGGAAGGAAACGCACGCCACAGGCAGGATATGCGGATACGCAAGCCGGATCGCAAGACCGGACCGGAGAAGCGACGATTCCCGGGTGTAACTGATGTTACGCGGATCGAAGCCCGCGCCAGGCGGAGAGAATTGGCGTATCTCTCGTTGTGATCAGGTCCTCGCGGGCTTCGCAAGCGAAGCCCCTACCTTCGGCACGCGTAACGTCAGTTACACCCACGATTCCCGTCCGCCGCGCCGGGTGCCGCAGGGGGAAAGGAGGGCGTCACCGGTGCCGGAGACCTGCGTCCCTGTGACGGGGACACGTGTCCCCGCGACAGGGACGGGCGTCCCTGCGACGGGGACGGGCGTCTCCACGACAGGGACGGGCGTCTCCACGACGGAGACGGGCGTCCCTGCGGAAGGGACGGGCGTCCCTTGTGTCCGGGACGAGCGTCCCTGCGAGAGGGACGGATGTCCCCATGGGAGGGACGCGTGTCTCCGGCACAGGGACGGCGGGTTCCGGCGCGGCCAAACAGTTCGCCTGAACCGGGAACGACATGCGCGGGACGCGGGTGCCGGAGGGACGCGTCCGCACCGTTTCCCGCGGGGCCGCTTGCAGAGCCGGGGGGGGGAAGGGGAGGGGGGGAGGGGGGGAGGGGAGGCGACAACCGCCGCCGGGGGACTTGTTCAGCGACCCATCCAGCCGCCATCGACGAGGAGGGTGGCGCCGTGGACGTAGCGGGAGGCGTCGCTGGCAAGGAAGACAACGGGGCCCTTGAAATCGTCGGGTTCGCCCCAGCGTCCGGCGGGGATGCGGTCGAGAATGGACCGGGCGCGGACGGGGTCGTTGCGCAGGGCTTCGGTGTTGTCGGTGGCGATGTAGCCGGGCGCGATGGCGTTGACGTTGACGCCCTTGCCGGCCCACTCGTTGGCGAGGGCCTTGGTCAGTTGCCCGACTCCGCCCTTGCTGGCCGCGTAGCCGGGGACGTTGATGCCGCCCTGGAAGGTGAGCAGCGAGGCGGTGAAAATGATTTTCCCCGAGCCGCGCGCGACCATGTCGCGGCCGATCTCGCGGGAGAGGATGAACTGGGCGCTGAGGTTGGTCTCGATGATGGCGTCCCAGTACTCGTCGGGATGCTCGGCGGCGGGTTTTCGCAGGATGTTGCCGGCGTTGTTAACGAGAATGTCGATACGCGGATGCGCGGCCTTGACCTGCGCAATGAAGGCGGTGAGGGCCTCGCGCTTCGAGAAGTCGGCCGCGTAGCCGGTGAAGCGGCGTCCGAGCGCGGTCACGTCGCGGGCGACGTCGCTGACCGCGCCGCTGGCGGTGGTTTCGAGCGTGGCGCTGACGCCGATGATGTCGGCGCCGGCTTCGGCGAGGGCCGTTGTCATTGCGCGGCCAATACCGCGTTTGCAGCCGGTGACGAGGGCGGTTTTTCCGGTGAGCGAGAACATGGTGGGTTCGGGGTTTGGTGTTTGGTGTTCAGGGTTCAGGGTTCAGGGTTCGGAGTTCAATGGAGGGAGGTGGCGAAGAGTGATTAAAGCAAATCCCGCCCGCCGCGTCTTTGGCGTGGTTTGACGGGATTGTCACTTTTTTGATCTGCCAGGCGGTTGAGGCTGGCTCCAAGCAGTCCGGCGAGTCCGGCCAGCAGCGCAACCGCGCCAGGTTCGGGAACGGGCGCGATGGTGTGCGTAATCGTCACGCTGTTGATGAGGAAATCGACGGCGGAGTTGTTCACCGAAATGGCAAACGTGTCGAAGGTGGAAACGATGCCGGTTTTGTCCGCGCCACTGATGGTGTAGCTGAATGCGGCGCCGGTGGAATCGGTGCCGCTGATGTTCATGCTCATTGTCATGATATCGGTGGCGGCGCGCGTGAGCGTGTAGCTGATGTTGCAGGTATGGCCGCTGGCCAGAGGCTTGCTGGCCGAGGCAACGAGATCGGTTGTGAGGTCGTTGCCTCCGGACGTGAAGCCTGTGTAGGCGTTGGCGGCGGTGAGGAGCTGGTTGTTGATCGCATTGCGTTCGCGCAACCCGAGACTGCCGTTCCCGTTTCCGAAGGTGATCGTGGGGCTGTAACCGACATAGCTGCCGAATCCGTCAGTAATGCCGTTGGTAGTACTCGTGCCGCTTGTCCCGTGGTTGTCTTTTGAAACGTGCCCGTTGGCTCCGGAGTTGAAGAGTCCGAAGCGGAGTTGATCGGTGGCGCCGGTGACTCCTGAAACTGGCCCCCCGGTCGTGCCGCTGACGCTGAAAACCAGGTTGAGCGTGAGTTTTTCGCCGATGCCCAGGCTGGTGCTGTCGAAGTAGGTGAGGACGTGTTTGCCCGACCCGGCATTGAGTGCGGTGAGGTTGATGGCTTTGGCCTCCGCATCGTAAGGAACGGTGCTGGCGGCGCCGGAGGAATACCACGTGTCGCGCGCGGTGGCGGCGGCGAAGTTTTCGGAATAAACAGGCTGCGGTGTGGACCGGGCGTCCGCAACCGCGACGGTGGCGACGGCGAATGCAAGGAGGCCGGTGAAGGCAAATGACGGATGTTGTGTTTGTTTTTTCATGACGTATGTTGTTTTGTATCGGGAAGAAAATTACTGACGGGACATTGTGCGGGAGGAGTGAGGAGGGAGGAGG
>JAISAX010000475.1 GCA_031266495.1 Opitutaceae bacterium | reverse complement strand
TGGAGCATCATAAGGGGGGGGGGGCGAAGGGGGGGATCAGGTTTGGACACGGTCATGTTGTCCATGTTGGACGGCCCGGGCAAGTCCTGGATTAGCGAGACGTAATAATTTTTGTGATGAACTGGAGGTACGCGATGCCGGAGCCGGAGCGGCGCACCTTTCGTCTTGCGCGGGGGGAGCCTCGCGTTTTCTGGTGACACCTGTCGCCACCTTCGCGCGGTCCGTCCGCGCCTCGCCTCCCTCCTCCCTCCTCCCTCCTGCTCCTCTTTTCCGATGTCCGCACTCCCGGGCGCCACCAACGCCGCCACTCCTGCCAAACGTCCGCGCCTGCCGTCCGGCCTCAAGCTGCTGGAATGGGGGCTCGGCGCGTGGACGGCGGCCGTCTTCGTTTTCCTGTACGCGCCCATCGTCGTGCTGGTGGTTTATTCGTTCAACACCTCGCGGCTCAACATCCTGTGGGAGGGTTTTACATTCAGATGGTACGGCGAACTCGTGCGCAACCGCCCCATCATGAGCGCGCTGACCAACAGCCTGGCCGTGGCCGCGATCACCACGGTGGCGGCGGTCGTCATCGGCACGTCCGGCGCGTGGCTGCTGCACCGTTACCGGTTTCGTTTCGCGCGCTCCATCCAGACGCTCATCTGCGTGCCGATGATCATGCCCGAGATCGTCATGGGCATCAGCCTGCTCATCTTTTTCACGGTGCTCAGCCTGCCGCTCGGGTACCTCACGGTGAGCATCGCGCATGTGACGTTCTGTTTCCCGTTCGTGCTCGTGGCCGTGCAGGCCCGGCTGCAGGGGCTCGACCCGGCGCTGGAGGAAGCCGCGCTCGACCTCGGCGCCACTCCGCTGCGCGCCTTCCGGCTCGTCATCGTGCCGTGCCTGCGGCCGGCCATCCTTTCCGGCGGACTGATGGCCTTCACGCTTTCGATGGACGAGTTGATCGTGAGCTTTTTCACCGTCGGGCCGGATTCGCGCACGTTGCCGCTGCTGGTTTTTGGCATGGCCAAGGTGGGCCTCAACCCGATGCTCAACGCGCTGTCCGCCATCTTCGTCGTCACCACGGCGGCGTTTGTACTTTTTTCCGAATACCTTCGCCGTCTGGCCGTCCGCCGTTGAATGTTCCCGTCCTCTCGACCAACACCGCCATGAAAACAACCCGATCCCTGTCCCCTGTGTTCCTTGTCGCCGCGACGGCCGCCGCCGCCGCCGCGTTGTTCGCCTTCGCCGGCTGCAAACCGGGAAACTCCGCCGGAGAACTCAATCTCTTCGGCTGGTCCGAATACGTGCCGCAATCCGTCATTGACGGGTTCACGAAAGAGACCGGCATCAAGGTCAACTACGAGACCTACGCCAGCGGCGAGGAGATGCTCGCCAAGGTGCTTGCCGGCGGCGTGGCCTACGACCTCATCCAGCCGCCCGACTACATCGCCGAAGCGATGATCAAGAACCAGCTCCTGCTCCCGCTCGACAAGGCAAAGCTGCCGCTCCTCGCCAACATCCTGCCCGGATACCGCGGCATGCCGCACGATCCGGCCGAGGAGTACACCGTGCCCTGGATGGTCGGCACCGTGGGCATTGTCGTGAACACGGAAAAAGTCACCCGCCCGGTCAAGGGACTGAAAGACCTCTTCGCGCCGGAGAACAAGGGCCGCATCGTGGTCGTGGACGACTCGCGCGAACTCGTCGTGGCGGCGCTCTATTCGCTCGGCCACTCCATCAACGACATCACCCCCGGGACGATCGCCGCCGCGCGCCCCGTGCTCCGGCAATGGCTGCCGCTCGTCAAACTGTACGATTCCGACAGCCCCAAGACCGCGCTCCTCAACGGCGACGTCGATCTCGGCTACGTATGGGGCGGCGAGGCCGCGATCCTCTGGAACGAAAACAAAAAGTTCGCCTACGTACTCCCCGAAGAAGGCGCCCACATGTTCGTGGACCTCATCTGCATCCCGCGCACGGCCAAGAACCCGGAGGCTGCGCACGCCTTCATCAACTACATCCTGCGCCCCGAAGTCTCGAAACAGATTTCGGAAGCCTTCCCCTACACCAATCCCAACGGCGAGGCCCGCAAGCTGCTGAGCCCCGAAGAACTCGCCAACCCGGCCAGCTATCCGCCTGCGGACATGAAGCTCGACACGTTTCGCGACATCGGCGGCACCGGCACGCTGATCGACGAACTCGTCACCGACCTGAAAGCCGGCAGCTGAGCCGCATCCTGTTTATGCGCGTGGCGGCCGTTTTGCGGCGATCATTTGCCGCCGCCGGTGAGACGCTTCCGGGATACCCCGCAAGCCCCCCCCGCCAACGTGGCCGGGATGGCGTCCCTGCGACGCCCCCATCCAGACCATGACGCATCCTGTCCAGACCCATTCGGCCCGTTGACCGCCGCGGCACGCCGACCCCGGCACGCCGCCCGCAAGGCGGCGTGACGCCACGCCGAAGTCCGGCCGGAGCGGCGGCGTCCCGCCGCCGGACGCGCGACAGCGCGCCCCCTGCGATTTGCCCCGCCGTTTGCAAACGCAAGCCTGCCCCGCCTCCGGTTGTGCACTCCGTCCATGAACGCAAGCCTGCCCGGCATCCCGTTATTCATTCCGTCCATGGACGAAACCCTGTTTCGGCCCCCGATCCATGCATCGATTGCAAACGAAACCCTGTTTTGGGCTCCGATCCATGCACCGTTTCGAAACGAAACCCTGTTTTGGGTCTGGTTTGATGAACCGTTTCGAAACGAAACCCTGAATTTCGCGAAAAACACCCTGCCGTACGCAAACGAACCCCGTCCCCCCTTCCAGCCCGCACCATCGTAACATCAGGCGTAATGGTCAAAATCGCGAAGATCGCGACCAGGTACAGCGGGGTCACATAACGCAAGATCCCGCGGAAAAAGGACGGCACCCGCAGCAACGCCCCCCGGTGCAACTCGCGCCAGCTCTTGTCGATGCCGATCACCCAGGCGAACAGCATCACGATCAGCATGCCCTGCAGGTAAACCCCCACCGTGCCGACCCAGAAATCGATCGTGTCGAGCGCCATCAGGTCTTTGGAAAAAAACCACACCCAGCCGGTGCCCGCGACAAGGAGCACGGCCAGCCAGGTGATCGACACCGCCCGCCGCATCCGGAACGCCTCCTCCAGAAAGGCGATGGTCGGTTGCAGGATCGACAGCGAACTCGTGATCGCCGCCAGGAACAGAAGCACGAAAAACAGCGAGGCGAACACCGGCCCGCCCGCCATGTGCGCGAACACATCCGGCAACACCATGAACCCGAGCGCGAACGTCGATTGCCCCGCCACGCCCGCGGCACCGAGAAACAGAAACGCCGCCGGCACGGTGGTGAGCCCGCCCAGCACGACCTCGCAAAATTCGTTCGCGCCCACGGCCGTGAGGCTGCCCAGCGTGATGTCGTCCGTCCTGCGCAGGTAGCTCGCGTAGGTGATGATCACGCCCAGCCCGATCGACAGGGAGAAAAAAATCTGGGACCCGGCCGCGAGCCAGAGCTGGGGATTTTTCAGGCTTTGCAGGATGTCGCCCGGATTCCACATGAAGCCGAGAGCCGCCGACACGTTCAGTCCGGGCCTTGCCGGATCGGGCGTGCCCAGCGTGAGCACCCGCACCATGATGACCACCGCGATGAGGATCAGCACCGGCATGCCCCACCGGCACGCCAGCTCGATGCCCCGCGACAGGCCGCGGTACAGGAAGAACAGGTTGACGCCAATCACCGCCACCACGAACAGCCCCGCATCCTGCAGGCCGAACCGGATCGCCACGCCGTTGGCGTCCGCGCCCGTGTAGGTGGCGAAAAACTCCCGGTAGTCCATGCCCGGCGCGCTCAGGTTTCCGGCCAGCGCGTTGACGGCGTAACCCAGGCACCACGCCTCGATGTACACGTAGTACATGCAGACCATGAGCGGCACCATGAACCCGACCGCCCCCAGGTACTTCGCCCACGGCCTCCGCAGCAGCGCGTGAAAGATGCCCGGCGAGGAGTGGTAGCCGAAGTGCCCGCCGCAGCGGCCCACCGTCCACTCCGCCCAGCTCACCGGTATGCCGATGACCAGCAACGAGACGAAGTACGCAATCCTGAACGCGCCGCCGCCGTACTGCGCGGCCATACCGGGGAACCGTAAAAAATTCCCCAGCCCCACGGCGCTGCTCGCCACGGCGAGGATGACACCGAAGCGCGAACTCCATGCTTCTTTTCCGGACATGGCCGCCGATGCAACCCGCGAGCAATGGCGGCGCAATCGCCAAAACACAAGAGGGCGCCTCCGGGT
>JAISAX010000375.1 GCA_031266495.1 Opitutaceae bacterium | reverse complement strand
CGTCGGCGTATGCCCTGGGGCACGGCGGCAACGACGCGCAGAAGACGATCGGCATCATCTGGATGCTGCTACTGTCCAGCGGCATGATGCAGGCCGGCGACCACGCGCCTTTCTGGGTCGTCGCCTCGTGCTACACGGCGATCGGCCTGGGAACCATCTTCGGCGGCTGGCGGATCATCAAGCTGATGGGGCAGAAAATCACCAAGCTGAAGCCGGTCGGCGGATTCTGCGCGCAGACCGGCGGCGCGGCGACCTTGTTCTTTGCCACCGCGCTCGGCATCCCCGTGTCGACGACGCACACCATCACCGGCGCAATCGTCGGCGTCGGCGCAACGAAACGCCTCTCGGCGGTACGCTGGGGAATCGCCGGCTCGATCGTCTGGGCCTGGGTGCTGACCATCCCGTGCAGCGCGCTGATCGGCGCCGTCTTCTGGGGAATCGGCAAGCTTTTTCTCTGACCGACCCGCTCCGGCAAAAAAACGCGGGAAGCGGCCCGGAGAGCGGCGCTTATCTTATGCCTGAATATCCGGCACCAGCATCTTTTCGAGCTGGTAAATCCTGTCTTTCAACGCGAGCTTGCGTTTCTTCAGCCGCTGGATCAGCAACTGATCCTGATTGGGCAGCGGCGTGGCGGCAAGGTGTTCGACGATCAGGTTGAGGTCGCGGTGCTCCACCTGAAGCTCGTTCAAGGTGGCACGGGCATTAGCTATTTCCTTTTCGGTCAGCATCGTTTAACCCTATTCGACTGTAATCCGGACGATCCACGATCGACTGCCATCCGCACCATACCCCGCGGTCATCCCTGGGATCGCAGCCTTTGTTTACTCCACGCGCCCCGGCAAATCGGCAGGCGCAGCAACGGGCCAATGGTAAGCGCTCCGGCGCGAAAAAACAACGGCGGAACCTGACACCCATGATAAACCTAAATTCCTCGGTTGAACGCACCGAAAACAACAAATACATCGAAAAAACAATAAGTTGTTGAGTATCATGCGCTCACCCGATGGGTGAATCCGATTTTGCCCGGAGGAGGGCATGACCCGTAAGGGCGAGGCATGCCTCGCCCCGACAGGCAGGCATCAGAGCGCCTCATCAGGCGAAGGTGCGTTTTCAACGGTCCGATACCGGGCAGGGTTGCCCAGCCTACAAACTGAGGAATTTAGGGTAAACATAGCCCCCTTGCCGGCCCGGCAAGGCGAAGCCGACAAAATCAGGGATGATTGGAAAATTGGAATGAAGGGGGCCTCTAAAAACCCTCAACGGGTGATGAAGTAGTTAAAAATGGGTTAATTATAACCTATTGATTTGATGTATAATTTAGTTTGATTCAGGTAGTTCCTCTCGAATCCGACGAACGACACCGACAAATGAAGACCGCACCTTCCAGCAACCCTTCGTGGGCACGCGCCGGTTCTGCGCTGATGCTGGTGCTCTGCCTCTCCACCCCCGCGCCGACGTTGGCGGACGTGGAAGTTCCGGACAGCGTGTTCAACGACACCTTTACCGGCATGGCCGCGAATGACGCGGAGCGTATGGAAGTCGCGGGCAAGGCGTTCAACGGCACCTTCACAGCCGCGAATGATGTGCGACGTGCGGAAAATTCAGTAATTTCGGGGGGGGGGGGGGGGGCTTTATAAAAAAAGCGTAAGCGCGAAAAACACACACCCCCCCCGCGGCCCGGCGGGGGGGCGGCGCGACTCCTCCCGGGGGGGGGGGGGGGCGGCCCCCCCTCAGAATCAACGGCTTACGCGCGAAATAGTCCTCCCCGCCGGCGGTGAAGCCCTCCCCGACACCCCCGCCCTCTCGCATTTCCTCATCGAAAAGACCGCCTCTTTTTTGGGCATTCCCGCCCCAACCTCACTCTCGCCGGACGCGGCAACGAACAGAAACGACGCCCCGCCCGCTCCCACCGTCGACGACTTTACCCGCCGCGATCCTCAAACGTCTTCCTTCCGCGACTTCGACCCCGCGCGCATGGCCGAGGATTACGCTCGCACCTGGGGACAGCGCGCGATCAACTCCTCCGCCGAAGCCTGGCTCTCTCACCTCACCAACAACGCCCGCGCCCGCATGAATTTCAGCGTCGACCGGAAGGGCCGGGTCTCGGGGGAAGCCGACGTCCTGCTCCCCCTGATCGACACGCCGCGCGCCCTCTTCTTCACTCAACTCGGCGTGAGAAGCATGGCCGTCTCCGGCGGCGAATCCGACGGACGCGACCGCTGGATCGGCAACTTCGGCCTGGGGCATCGCTTCTTTCCCAATGCAAACGAAGACGGTTCCGGAAACCTGATGCTCGGCGGCAACCTCTTCGTCGACCACGACTTCACCCGCGGGCATAACCGCGGCGGGGTCGGTGTGGAACTCCGGTATAGTTGGCTGCGCTTCTCCACCAACGTCTATCTCCCGCTCTCCGACTGGAAAGGCTCCCACGATTTCGACCACCGCCTCATCGAAGAGCGTCCGGCCAAGGGCCGGGACGCCCGCGTCGAGGCGTCTCTCCCCTTTTATCGCCCCGTGACGCTGACCGGAGGCTATACGCAATGGGACGGCGATCACGTCGGCGTATTCGGCCATCAACACCTGGAAAAAGACCCGAAGGTATGGGACGTCGGGGTGAAATACGCGCCTTTCTCCCTGTTCTCCGCCTACGTCACGCAGCGGCGCACGGAAGGCGGTCACAGGGACACGGAGGCTGGTGTCTCCTTCACTTACCATTTCGATCAGCCCTGGCACCGGCAGATCAAGCGCACTCCGGTCAATGAACCCGACACGGTCGAAGCTTACCGGTATGAGTTCCCGGATCGGGAGAATCACATCGTGCTCGCGTATCGGGCGAAGCAGGGGGCGTACCGCATCGAATATCTCGGCCGTTCCGGCGACGGGCTGCATCAATTCCGGCTGCGCAACGGCTTTGGCGAGATCGTGCCCCGGCAAGCCGTCAGCATCACCGTGCGCGGCCCCACGCCCGTCGATGCCTGGCTGCTCGGCAAACTGCTCACCCTGTCCACCCGCACCGACGACAACGGGCTGTTCGGCGTCAGGCTTGAGTCCGACGCGCCGGACCCGACCACCGTGACCGTGCGGGCCGGCGGCACGGAAGAGGATTTCGACCTGCGCAATCCGTTCGTAGCGCCAACGACTTTTCTGACGCTGACCCCGGTTCCTGGTCCGGCTTTCATTACCGGCAACGGCGGCCAGTTCTGGTCCACGGCTTCCATCACGGCCACCGCCACGGTTAACGGATCTACCGTGACCATCAATAACGGGGAGGTGACCTGGACGGTGGAGGATTCGTCCATAACCGCCGCCTGGTGGGGCAACCGCTCTCCCGGGGCCATGAACGGCCTGGCCTGGGGCCAGTCGGCCATATCGCTGGATGGAACGCAAGCGGAAAGAACGGACATGAGCGACGACGGCGGCACGGCTCCCGACGGGGATACGGCCTACCTTACGGATATAGTCGGTTCGCGCACGGTGACGGTGAAGGCGTCCATGGTGATTGACGGCGAAACCAGGAGCGAGACTGCAACGGTCAGTTTCGGCGCGGGTCCCTTGTCCGTGTTTGGCGCCGCGCCCACGGAAAGCGACAAGATGAACTGGGCGGATGCCGGCAGCAAATGCGGCGTATCCGGCAACCTGGGTACCATCGGTTATCAGCCTTCCACCAAGCTACCCAGACAGGAGCAACTGCAAAACGTGGCCGGTCCCTGGGATAGCGGCCAACAAGGCGCGGCTCATGCCGCCGGGTGGCCGGATACCTACTACTGGACCGGAGCGTTTAGTGGCAGCGGCGCCTGGTACGTCGAACTGTACGATGGCTTCTGCGATTGGGAATACGTCGACAACGACAGCTTCGTTGCTGTGTGCTTGCGACCTTAGAGCACGTTAATAAACAAAGGCGCATAACACTCGTCATTGCGAGGAGCGTAGCGACGTGGCAATCCAGACGGCCTTTCCGCTTAGAGCACATTAACAAACGAAAGCGCATAACGTATGAAACTCGTCATTGCGCGAGCGTTTGTCGCTCCGTCCCTCCCCTGACAAGGGGAGGATAGGAGGGGTTTGCAGCGGTGAAATGGGCTTTTCCTGCATGATTTACCGCCCCAAACCCCCCTCATTCCCCCCTTGT
>JAISAX010000310.1 GCA_031266495.1 Opitutaceae bacterium | reverse complement strand
CCGCCCTCCCGCCTCCCGCCCGCCCGCCTGTTTTTTTCACCACATGGAACTCATCGACGGAAACCAGATCGCCACGGCCATCATAGCCGAACTCAAAACCGCGGTTGCCGCGCTCCCCGGGCGCAAACCCTGCCTCGCGCTTGTCCGCGTCGGCGACGATCCCGCCTCGGTTTCCTACGTGCGGAAAAAGGAAAAAACCGCCGCCGAAATCGGCATCGAAGGCCGCACCCTCCTTCCACCTGAAACCATCACCCAGGCCGAACTCGAAAAGCTCATCGACGACCTCAACGCCGATCCCGCCATCGACGGCATCCTCGTCCAGTCCCCGCTGCCCCGACACCTCGACGAAGCCGCGATCTTCCGCCGCCTCGATCCCCGCAAGGACGTTGACGGTTTTCATACGATCAACATCGGCAAGATCGCCCAGGAAGACGCCACCGGTTTTGTCGCCTGCACCCCGGCCGGCATCATGGAACTGCTCGCCCGATCCGGCGCCGACCTGCGCGGCAAGCACGTCGTCGTCCTCGGACGCTCGCTCATTGTCGGCAAACCCGTCGGCCTGCTCGCCCTCCAGAAAAAAGCCGGCGCCAACGCCACCGTCACGTTCTGCCACTCGGCCACCACCGATCTCCCCGCCATCACCCGCCAGGCCGACGTGCTCATCGCCGCCATTGGCCGCGCCGAATTCGTCACTGCCGACATGGTCAAGCCCGGCGCCATAGTCATCGACGTCGGCATCAACCGCGTGCCCGACCCGTCGCGAAAAACCGGATACCGCCTCACCGGCGACGTCCACTTCCCGGGCGTTGCCCCGCTCGCCGGCAAGATCACGCCCGTCCCCGGCGGCGTCGGCCCCATGACCGTGTGCATGCTCATGAAAAACACCCTCAAGGCCCGTCAGCTAGCCCCCGCCTGACGCATTTCCGAACCCTTCGTCACAGAGAACACAGAGCGCAGACACAGAGGACACGGAGGAATGCAAGCCCCCCCTCCCCCCCCCCCCCCAACCTCTCCCGTCTGTCGGGACTCTTGATAATAGAAAAAAATCCTTTCCCAAAAACGCACCGCAACTCCTGCCTGCCACAATTACCAGAGGCACCTCTGTGCCCTCTGTGTCCGCGCTCTGTGACCTCTGTGACGAAATCAGTTTTTCGACCACCAACCCTCGATCTCCAACCACCAACCTTCAGCCACCAACCACTCGATCCGTCATGAACATCTCCTTCATTGGCGCCGGCAACATGGCCACGGCCATCGTCACCGGCCTGCTCGCCAACAAAATCGCCGCCCCCGCCGCCATTGCCTGCATCGGCGGTCCGGCGGACGACACCGCGCAAAAACTCTCCGCCCGCACCGGTATCCGGACGGCCACGACATTCGAAAACCTCCTTGCCGGAGCCGATGTTGTTGTCCTCGCGATCAAACCCCAGCAACTCGCCGACCTCCCGCCGGCGCTCGCGGAACTGACCCGCGGCAAACTCGTCCTCTCGATTCTCGCCGGCAAACCGCTCTCCGCGCTCGCCGCCATTTTCCCGCATGCGCGCAACCTCATCCGCGCCATGCCCAACACCCCCGGAGCCATTGGCGCGGGCATCACCGGCTGGAGTTCCCTGGCCACAAAACCGCTGGACGAAGCCGACCGCGCACTCGCGCAAAACCTGCTCGGCGCGATGGGACGCCAGATCGAGCTTGCCGAATCGCAACTCGACGCCGTCACCGCGCTCAGCGGCAGCGGCCCCGGTTATGTTTTCGAATTTGCCGCCGCCCTGCGCGAGGCCGGCGTCGCCGCCGGACTTCCCCGCGACACCGCGCAACTGCTCGCCATCGAGACGATTCTCGGTTCCGGCAAACTCATGCGGCAGACCGGCGCCGATCCGGAAACCCTCCGCAACCAGGTCACCTCGCCCAACGGCACCACGCTCGCCGGCCTGCAACGCCTCGCCGCGCACAACTTCCGCGCCATCATCCAGGAGACCGTCCTCGCCGCCAAGGCGCGCTCCGGTGAACTCAGCCGCGGCAACTGATTTCCCGCCCTGCCGCCGGAGCGTCCGCAGCGCGCCGTGCCGCGCCGGAACCGGCCTTCCCCCCCCCCCCCCTCCCTCAAGGTGTAACTGACGTTATGCGGATCGACCGTAGGGGCGTCGCTTGCGACGCCCGTGCCAGGCGGACAGAATTGGCGTATCTCCCGTTGCGTCAGGTCCTCGCGGGCTTCGCAAGCGAAGCCCCTACGTCCGATCCGCGTAACTTCAGGGTGTAATTGAAAGTGGCGGGACCAATCCCGTTCTGCCATTCAGCCCGTGACTTGACCCTATGTAGTTTCGCGCCTTGGCCAATGCCACGCACGGCCGTCGGTTTCGCGTGGTAACCTTTTGCGGTTTCGCTGATTCCACCAGACGCCTCCCCATCGCCGTCCGACTGCCAGGCGGACGATTCCCGGTAAAACCGGGACAAATCCGGAGAGCCATGTTTTTATCAAAACTTCTTTCCAACCAATCCCTGACAATCCGCAAATATGAAAATAACCAAAAAATACACCAAAAACGCAATGACCTTGCTGGTCGCCGCCCTGTCCTCCATCGGTCTGGTTTCCGTTGCCAACGCGGCGGCGACCAATTTTAATTATACATTCGATCTGGCCAGGGACCCATCAAGGAATCCAAGTTGGGAAACTATATCGACATCGGCCAGCCCGACGGTTGCCGATTATTTTTACAGACTTGAGTCATCGACCACCTGGGTGTGGCAAAACGGCAGCCTCTATACATCGAGCGTCACGACCGGTTTCAGCGCACGAAACCTTTGGGCGGGTGATGTTCTCGATGAAACCCAAAGTCTGGATACATTCAGTATATCGGTTGGCGCTTTTTTCAATTCCGGCCTGACGGACAGGGAAAACGATGCCTATTACATCGGTCTCCTGAATGAAAATGGCGCCGGATATATGGTGGAGGTTACCCGAAGCGGCACGGTGACGCTCAGCGAAATTTCCGGAGGAATGTCCGGAACATGGACACAATTGACGCAGGGAACATTCAACGCGGACACACTTGGGAGCGAGAGTCGGCAGACCCTTGCCCTGTCCTTTACCGGAACATCGCTTTCTTTCCAAAACATCAAAAACGGAGAATCCGCAGCGCTCTATACTCTTGAGACAACTATTGGCGATCCGGTGGAAAAATTCGACACCGTTATCCTGGGGGCCAAAATGACAGCATCAGGGCAGGCGGCCCATTTCAGGGATATCATATTGTCAGGGACAGTCATCCCGGAAACGACAAGTTTCGGGACGCTGATTGGCACTCTGATGATCCTGGTGACGACGCTCTCTCTCCGGAATCGAAAGAAATAAAATAGCCAGAAACCTTGACCAGACCGTTTATGAATATGCTCTCCCGTTTTGGGGCCATGCTGTCCCTTTTTCTGCTCTGCGCCCCGTTTGCCCGGAGTGAACCGGTTTTCGAGGAAAATGCGTCCGGGTCCGGAGACGCCGCGCGCTGGACGGTACTGGATGGGCCACCCTCCATTGTCTTTGCGCCGCACCCTGCTGACAATAAACCTGCGCTGCGACTCGGGAACAGTATTATAAAGGCGCCGCTTTCCCGTGAAATCACCGGGTCGGCGACGCTTGCCTTTCAGGCAAGCCTTGGCGCACCTGCCCGCATGGTGCAGGTCGCTCTTGTGGATGCAAAAGGGGAAAAAGGCATCATCGTCTGGTATGATTCCGGACGCGTCGGCTTCGGGTTGATTTCGCATGAGGGAGAATGGCGCTGGGGACAGCGACACGAGAGGAAGGGGCTTTGGCAAAAGGATATGAATTTGTCCCTGGGAGAACTTCACCGGTTTGTGCTGGATTATAATGCTTCGCAGGGAGAGCTGACGCTGTCGATCGACGGGAAAGAGGCGGGGTCCGCCGCACTTCCCCTGTCGATCAAAAACCCCCGGTTCTCGCAAATCCATGTGTGGGGAAATGATGGCTCCTGGTTCCGGGATTTTATAATCAACGCCCAAAAAGGAAAGATATAATCATGATCCCGGAAGCTGGCCGCTGCTGTGCCTGGTGGTTTTCTGTAGTGATGACCCTGTCCCTTTGCGCTGCGGAGCAGGAGTACCGTTATTATCATCAACCCGAATGGGGGACGGACACGTTTATGCTGAAGCGCGTTGGCGAGAACGGCCTTGCGCTCCGGATTTCCTCGCAGGGGGATTATTCGTTCCGTGATGATCTCCGGTTGTTCGGACCGGTAATGAAGATCACCGCAACATGGAGCGGGGGGGGGAGGGCGGGCGCGGGTAAGGATGCGGGTATGGGAGGAACAATAATCCACCCTTTTCTAGTCAATCAGAACGGCAGGAAATACGTGGCGAAAAGTTCCGCTCAGGAGGGAGGCAATGTCTGGTCCATGGCCGATTTCGGCATAAACGAATCGAGCCTGGAGGCCAGGGGAGCCATTGATATAAGGTTCGTTGGATGGGAAATCAGGAGCGGCCTGCCGCAGACGGACGTAACATTGGCGGAATGCCGGGTCATTGATGTGAACGGAAACGGGCGAATTCTTTTTTCGGATCATTTTTTTACCAATAACCATATATCCGGTTATTCTGGAAACCATCCTGGAAATTATCCTGGGAAAACAGAATGGCGGACCGGACAGCCCCGCGTGTTCATTGCCGAAGGGACATCCCTGTTGTCACGCGAGGACTGGATCGGCCCCTGGATTGCGTGGGCGGAGAAACATTTCCCGAACCAGTTTGGCGTGGACCTTAATGCCACCCGTTTTACCGGCACGGGCAATGTAATCAAACGCTACAATCAGGCCGGGATCCCTGTAATGCTGGAAACCCATGTGTCCGGGGCCATCGGACGGCCCGCCATGTACAACCACGGCTTGTTTGCCACACGCTATGACGGGTTTACTCCCAACAACCCCGTCTGGAGAAAAGGGGATCTGCGCTGGAAAGACATTACCGCCTACAATGCGCCTGATTTTACTCACCCCGAAGTTCTGGAACTTTTGAGCGCGGACATGCTGGCGGCGTTCCGGCAAGGGTTTGAGTCTTGCCTGCTGATGGATTATGTATGGCCCTATTTCGGAGGAAAATGGGGCTATGGAGAACACGCGGTCAGGCAATGGAAAGCATATCTGAAACAGGAGGACTCCCACGCGATCGCGCTCGTGTCACCGGATGAAAACTGGACGTTTGCAAACTACTGGAAACATTTTACAGCGATCCCGCTGGCCCCGCCGGAGTTTGGCTGGAAGACATGGGACGATTTCCAGTGTGGAGACGAATTTTCCACCGCCACCGCCGAGGCAGGCAAGCGCCTCAGGTTGTTCAATGCGCTCTGGCATTATCATTATCTGGTTTTTCTGGACAAGCTGGGCCGCATGGCGGAGGGGCGCGGGAAACTGGCCATCTCCGTCAATCCCGAGGATATCAACAATGGCACCGACATGTCCCTGCTGTCCCGGCTTCGCCATTTGCATATATTGGGGATCGAATATTTTGGTTCGCCACGCGCCCTCAATGCGCTGGCCCACACCTTGCCCCACCTGCGACGAATACAGGGAGGCCCGCAAATCGATCTGGTCGGGGAAATCAATGGCGGAGGCCACGGCCCTTCCCGGTACGACCGGGATGTCGCCTTCGCTTACTATTACGGTTCCGCGACAACAGTCTTGCCGTTGAACTATAATACGCAGTACGTCGAACAACTGTGGCCTGAATATGGCCGTCTGAATAATGAGCAGAAGGGACGTTTTATACACTGGTTTGCCGGAGCCAGGGCATTCCTGCTCCGTCACCAGGAGGAAAGCGCACTGACGTATTCTCCTCCCCGGCTGACCGTGGTTGCGAGCCGTTCGATCCTCGATTACCAGCCAGGCTCGACCCATTCCCTGGCACAGGCGCGCAATGTCGCCGCCATCGTGGCGGATTTGAACTTCGATTTTCTGCAAGTCGGGCGTGATATATGGAACGCCGGCAGCTACCCCGAAACGGATATCCTGGTCTGGAGTCCGACGGTCAGCACGGAGGATGAATTGCGCCGGGCGAAGGCGTGGATAGAATCAGGAAAAAACAAAACCCTGATTACCCACGGAGGCTCGCCCTATAGACTGGATACGTCTCCGGAAACAATAATAAATCCTCCTGTATTGTGGAATGAACACCGGTCTTACAGGGAAGACCATATCAAGGACGGGAAGAACGCCAGAGGGACGGTCCTGCTGCCATCCGTTCCACAAGCTGCAAGCCGGGAGATTGTATTTGATGGACAGAAAGAAACAATGACGGTGTGGAATGTGGCGGGCGTTCCTGGCGCGAAGCACCTGGTTGTTTCCGCTGACGGAACTCCGTTGTTGACCGAATTCACCCGGTCCAACGGAAATCGCATCCTGCATATAGCTCCCGATTTGACCGCCAGGAGTTCACTTTCAAAAAAACTTCTGGGCGAGGCCCTCTCGCAGGCCAAAGCAAGAGGCTTTGCCAATCCGCTGACGGATTGGCAGATCAAAAAACACCCGGTGCCGGGAGGTGATGTTTTCACGGCGTGGCATGTGCCTACGCTTGACCGCCAGGCCGAACCGCCGGGGAACAAGAAACACTATGCGTCCCGGATTTTCGGAAAAGAGGAGCGTGTGGACCATATAGAGGTTTACGGGATTCCGGATACCGGCTATGTTGTTCATTTCACCTTTGAAAAAGGTTCGAAACAAATCAGAAGCGACAAACGGGGAATTGTCTCCATCCCGCTCAGGCGCACGCCGGAATTGATTTATCTGGGACGGGATACGGATGATTTCCGGACAACAATCCAACGGGTGACAACCGCCCGCGATACGGTCCTCCAGTGGACAGAACAGGCCAGATAACTCCTCTCCCCCCCCTTTTTTCTTATGAACATTATCAGAAAATCATACCGAAAATCAGGATGCTCCGGTTTTACACTGATCGAGCTGCTCACGGTCATCGTAATCATCGGGGTTTTGGCTGCCATCCTGATACCCGTCCTTGGCAAGGTGCGTGAGTCGGTAGCCAGCGCCACGACCCTGGGCAGTTTGAAACAACTGTATCTGGGTGCCCGGATGTATGCGAATGACAACAAGGGAAATCTCCCTCCGGTTTATATAAAAAAGGAATCCGGCACCGGCGATTATTGGTGGGCGCAGACATTGTGCATGGGCGGATATCTTGGCGAAACCACTCCTGTCCTGAAAACCTATCTTGCCTCATACAAAAATCCCCTGGTCCAGCGGAAGCAGGGGGAAAGCGCCTATAATCAGTTGGGATGTTTTGGTATGAATACAAGCATTCCCGGATCACTGGTTGTCAACGGGAATCCCCTTCGCACATCCATTGCCATTGACAGGCTTGCCTGGCCTTCGCGCACCGTTTTGTTCGCGGATGCCAACCTGAGGACCAATAATGTGGCCGAGGTAGCTTTGGTGGATGAGTCCACCAAATATATTTTGTTGGGACGAACCGCTTATCCGAACACATGGTCGGGCGGATCGGCGCATTATGTTTTTGCGGATGGAAGCGCCAGAAAGATCAAGGCCCAAAATCCGGAGGAAATGAACAGCCCCCCGGCAGGCCTGGATGAAACGGTGTTTTTCACAATAACCTGTAACTGATGTTACGCGGCGCCCCGCGTAGGGGCGCACCGGGCCGTGCGTCCCTACATTGCCTTCCGCGTAACTTCAGGGCACTTAAAAAAAAACGCGGTAACCACAATACCACTTGATTAGTGGTTAAAAAAACGTTAATCAAGCAGCATTGATTTTAACCGCGAATGACGTGTTTAGCGGTTCCAACTGCTGGATTCAGGATACAATCTTCCCCTCTCTCTCTTTCTCTATCTTTCATCTCTCTTTATATGGCTCGAAGTGTTGTCCATCATGGCGTCGTCCGTTGTCTACGTTGCCAGATTGCCCCGCGCTGGTGCATCTGCGACGGATTGCGTCCGCTGGCCCTGCCCTTCGCTGCCGACGTGCTCATGCACACGGCTGAAACATGGCGACCCACCAGCACCGGCAACCTGATCCGGCGCGTCATACCGGATTCGATACGTCATGTATTTCACCATACGCAATTGCCATCGCGGGAAGACGTCTGCCGTCCCGACCACACGCTCTGGATTCTCCACCCGCGCGGCGAACCGCTGGGAGAACCCGCATCCGCTCCGTCCCCGACCGCCGCGCCGCTCCAGGTGCTCCTCATCGACGGCACCTGGGCGCAAGCCAACGACATGCTGCGCCACACGGAAGGCTGGGGCCGCAAGGTCAGCCTGCACATGCCGGGCGCAAGCCGTTACCGGTTGCGTTCACAGCACCGTGACGGACACGTTTCGACGGTCGAGGCGCTGCTCATCCTGCTCGGCGCGCTCGGTCACGAGAGCGCGCAGACAACGCTGCGGTTGCAATTCGAGTTGCATGTTTACGCCAACCTGCTTGCCCGCGGACGCAAGCGCGAGGCCGCGGAGTTTTTGAAGGACTCGCCGTTGCCGTTTGCCGAAGCGATGCCGGCCTTGCTGGCGCGGCTGGCACCGCAGCCGCAGTAAAAAACCCCGGAGCAAACTCCAGGCTCCGGAGCATTGGAACGGAGGAGACGCCTACCGCTCCATTACGAACCGCACCGTTCCGACCGCACCGTTACGAACCGAGACGCGCGATCTCGCGCAACGCCTCTTCGCGCATGGACGCCGGCACGTCGGCGATTTCCCAGCCGTTGCGTGCGAGGGCGGCCAGTTCCGTGCGGGAGAATCCGGCCCCGGACGCCAGCGCGGCGTATTCGCCGGCCACCGTGTTGGCGAACATCAGCGGATCGTCCGTGCTCACCGTGCAACGCACACCCGCCTCCAGCAACCGCCGCAACGGATGCGCGGCAAGCGACGACACCACGCCGAGCTTCACGTTGCTGAGCGGACACACGTCAAACGTCACCCCGCGCTCCACCGCCAGCGCCACCACCGCCGGGTCCTCGATTGCGCGCACCCCGTGCTGCACACGCGTCACCCCGAGCACCTCGATCGCCTCGCGCACGCGAGCCGCGCCCCCGAACTCGCCGGCATGGCACTTGGTGATCTTGCCCGCCTCGCGCAGCCGCCGCCAGACCGGCGCCGTCCACGCGCCCGTCGGCATGCTCTCGTGCCCGTGCAGATCGACGCCGGCGAGATCGTCGAGGTTTGCCAGGTCATCGATCACGGCGCGCAGTTCGCCCTCGTAACTGTCACGAAGCATGCCGGCGAAAATGCGCACCTCGAGCCTGGCCGGCACGGCGGTGCGGATGGCAGCGACGAGTTCGCGTGCCGACACCCCGATGAACCCGACCATCGGCAGATGAAAACTGACCTCCACATACCGGACGTTCTGTGCGAGATGCGCGGCGAAAACGGCGCGGCAGGTCTCGTGATAACGCTCCGCCGAGGTGAACCACGGCACGGCGTGGCCGAGCAGCAGCGCGTCGAACGAGGAAAAATCGGGAAACCGGTACTGCGGATCGCGGAAGGCCGGAGACGGCGGGAACCGTCCGGCATCCCACGCATGAAGCATCTCATACGGCACCGCGCCCTCGATGTGCAGGTGCGTTTCCGTCTTCGGCAACGCGTGGATGAAGGCGCGCAGCGGGGCGTCCGCGCCAGTCTTGTCGTTGATTTCAGAATACATATCCGGTTTCATGCAAAAATCTCCAGCAACCGGGCGAAGAGCCGGTCGGTCTTTTGTTGATTGGCACGCACCAGTTCGCCGAAGCGGGCGAAGTCGATGTCCGCGCCTTCGATGCCGTTGGCGTAGTTGTCCACAATGGCGAGCGAGTTGCAGCCGAGACCCGCCTCGGTGCAGAGGTCGGCCTCGTGGGCGAGCGTCATGCCGACGACGTCGCCCCACTCGCGGATGACGCGGATCTCGGCCTTCGTTTCAAACCGCGGACCGCGTGTCTGCACGTACGTTTGCCCAACGGTCACCGGAAACGCGGCGCCGAGGCCGTCGAGAATGTGCGGGAGCAGGCGGTTGGCGATGCCGGGGGCGCCGCCCTTGAGTTCGTCGTCGAAAAACGTGGCCGGCCCCTGCTGGAGCGCCACGTAATCGCTGCACGAAACAAACGTGCCCGGAGGCAGGCCGGCGCGGAGCGAGCCGACCGAACAAACGGACACCACTTCACGAAACCCGAGCGAGGCGAGCGCGGCGATGTGGGCGCGATGGTTGATGCGATGCGGGGGCAGTGGCGCGGCTCCGGCTCCGTGACGGTTGAGCACCACGTGATCGTCCCGCATGAGCAGGCATACGGAACCGTGCGGGGTGGTGATCGTCCGTTGTTCCCAGGTGGCGAACAGGGACGAACGGAGGAGGCTCGTGCCGCTGACAAACGCAATTTTCATCAGGCAACCACCGTGGGAGAAAACTCAAGGAGAGGTCAACGCAGCGAAGGGTTCAGGAAACCGGAGGGGTGTAACTGATGTTACGCGAAGCCGGAGCGGCAGGAATGCCGCCGCTCCGGCTCCCGCCTGCGTAATCATCAGGGTGTAATTGAAAGGGGTCTGTCTGGGCTCCTCCTGGCTCCGCATTGACGACCGGGCCGCACACACCGACACTGGTGGCTTCTTGCCAAAACCCATGCCGCTCTCGCCCACCGACACCCGTGAACTGCTGGCCCGGCTCGGGCACACGCCGAAGCGTTTCCTCGGGCAAAATTTTCTCGTGGATGGCAACATCGTAAAAAAATCGCTCGAACTCGCCGCTATCGCGCCCGGCGACACCGTAGTCGAGATCGGTCCCGGCCTCGGCACGCTCACCCGCGCTCTCCTCGAAGTCGGCGCCTGCGTCTGGGCCGTGGAGCGCGACGCCACCCTGCACGCCCACCTCGCCGGCACGCTTGCGAAGGAATTTCCGGCAACCTTCCACCTTCTGGAAGGCGACGCCGTCGAACACCCGCTGGCTGCGCTGCCGGTCGGAAAGGCGGAGGCGAATTCTTCGACCTCCGCTCCTGCCTTCAAAATCGTGGCCAACCTCCCCTACGCGATCTCCACGCCGTGGATGGATGCCGTGCTCTCCGGTCCGCTGCCCGCGCGGATGGTTCTCATGCTCCAGCTCGAGGCCGCCCGGCGCTACACCGCGCAACCGGGCACCAAGCTTTTTGGCGCCATCTCGGTTTTCCTGCAAAACGCCTTCGAGGCTGCGCCCGGTCACCGCGTCCCGGGCGCCTGTTTCCATCCGCGACCCGATGTCGATTCGTGCCTGCTGCATCTCGTCCGCAAACCGCAGCCGTTTGTCTTCCGCCCGGAGGTGAAGGCGGTGATCCGCGGCTGCTTCCAGCAACGCCGCAAACAGATCCGCCCGCTCCTGCGCGGCCGGCTCCCCGATGGGGGCCGGGCATGGCTCGTGCGTCTCGAAGCTACCGGCCGGCTCGGTCCGGCTTCGCGTCCGGAAGAAATCCCGGCCGCCCTCTGGCGCGAACTGGATACGCTCGCGCCCGAATTTTTACAGAAATTACACAGAGCGGCGGAGCCGCAAGCGAAGAGGAGGGAAGCCGGGCATTCTGGTAGGCATGGGAGATATGAAAAACCAGACATTACCGATTGAGCCCGGCGTCCCGGAGAGCTTT
>JAISAX010000298.1 GCA_031266495.1 Opitutaceae bacterium | reverse complement strand
AACAGAAGGAAACAAAGGTACCGAAGGTAAAACCGGGAAGGCTCTGAATGTTCTCTTCGTTGCCGTTTGTTCAGTTTTCGGGACTTCCCGCAAGTTTTGCGGGGGAGGGAGGTGTTTTTGGGCTGGCGGGGGGGGGAGGGTTGCGGCAAGCAGGCGGGCGTGGATTCGCCGTCTTCCCGTTTCCGTATTCGCTCCGGCACCGGCCCCGCCCGCCCGCGCGCCACGCAGCAGGATGTCGCCCGCAGGGCCGGGGTCACCCAGGCGACGGTGTCGATGGCGTTGCGCAATCATCCGGAAGTATCGGCGGAAATGCGCGCGCGGGTGCGGGCGGTGGCGGCGGAGCTGGGTTACATCCCCGATCCGTTCCTGTCGGGGCTTTCCGCATACAGGAAGCAGATAAGGCCGGCGCGGTATCACGCGACTCTGGCATGGCTTTCCAATGACGACGGGCGCGGGACGGGCTGGAAGAACTCGCCCGCCTTCACCGGCTATTTCGAGGGCGCCCTGGCGCGCGCGACGGAGCTGGGCTACCTGGTGGAGGAGCATGCGGTGCGCGCGGCGGGGATGACGGCGGCGCGGCTGGAGGAGATTTTGCTGGCGCGCAATGTGTCGGGGTTGCTCCTCGCGCCGCAACCGCACCCGGGGGAGCGGCTGGATGCGTTCCGGTTCGGGCCTTTCTCGTCGGTGACTTTCGGATACACGCTGGCCTCTCCGCAACTGCATCTGGTGACGTTGCACCAGTTCCGTTCGATGGAGACGGTGTTCCGGCGGCTCCTCGCGATGGGCTACCGGCGGCCTGGCCTGGCGATGGGCGAGGAGAGCGACGAGCGTTCCGGCCACAACTGGTCGGCGGCCTTCTGGAGCGAGCAGCGCGGGCTGCCGGCGGCCGACCGGGCGCCGCCGTTCATCGACAGGCGGTTCGACCGGAGGGATTTTGTGAAGTGGTTTCGTCGATACCGGCCCGATGTGGTGATCGCGATCTGGCACACCGTCCATGCCTGGCTGGTCGAGGAGGGCGTCCGCATGCCGGAGGACGCGGGGCTGGTGTTGCTGAGCGTGCCGGACGGGGGGAGGTTTTTTTCCGGGATATGGGAAAATCCCCAGGTGATCGGGGCGAAGGCGGTGGAGTTTTTGATCGACCTGATCCACCGCAACGAGCGCGGCGTGCCGGATGTGCCTCTCTGCATGTTGGTGGCCGGGACGTGGGTGGAGGGGAAAACCGTGCGGCGGCAGGGGTGAGGACTCACAGGACACACATCATCCACCCAGGCGGAAGAGGCGCGCGGTGAAGCGGCGCGGCAGGGTGACGGAAAAAATCCGTCCGCCCTTCCGGAGGGCGAAGCGCGTTTTTTTCGCCAGCGGGTAAATGCACTCCGTCGTCGCTGTCGTCGCCGCCGTTGCCGGATCTGCCCCGGGCAGGGAAAGCGGAATCGCGCAGGTTTTTTCCCGAGCATCCAGCCGCCAGACGGCGAGGTAACGGCGGGCGGAGCGGGCGCGCGTTGCCGGGCAATCGAGGCCGAAGGCGAGCCAGCCGTCGCCGGGTTTCGGCAGGCCAAGCGGCCAGAACGGAAGTCCGCGGCGGATGTCGGGGCGGATTTTTTTGTAGAGCGCCAGCCCTTCGACGATCCGGGCGAAACGGAGCGTAGTCAATTCGCGGATACCGCCGCTCTGGTGAACACGCAGGAGCAGCGCGTTGACGAGGTTGAAGATGGTTTCCTCCTCGTCGCCATCCGGTTTGGAATAACTCCAGATGGCGGCTTGTTCGGGCGCCACGGCGGATGCGGCGGCGGCGGCAATCAGGGCGTTCAGCCGGTAGTCGGTCTGGTCGCTCACCGATTGCACGGGATGTACCCGGAGCATGGCGTAATCCATGCGCAGGCCACCGCTGCCGCAGTTCTCGATCACGAGGCGCGGGTGGCGTTCGCACACGGCTTCGAGCCACGCCAGGTAGGCACGGTTGTGCGCGAGGAGTCCGGCGCCCGGTGAATCGGCGGCGCGGTCGGTTCCGGGGCCGGCGTTGATGTTGTAGTCCATCTTGAGATACCCGATGCGGAAATCGGCCACGAGGCGGTCGATGACGCCGTCGGCGTGGGCCCGGACCGCCGGGTTGCGGAAGTCGAGCTGGTAGCGGCCGTGGTCGATCACGCGTTTCCCGTCGCGCTGGAAAAACCAGTCGTCGGGCAACGTCCTGGCCAGGGGGCACTGGATGCCCATCACTTCGATCTCCAGCCACAGTCCGGGAACCATGTCGTGTTCGCGGATCGTGTCGATCACCGCTCCCAGCCCGCGAGGGAAACGGCTGGTGACGGGTTGCCATTCACCCACGGTATTCCACCACGAGCGGCCGGCCTCGGCATACCAGCCGGCGTCGATCACGAAATACTCGCAGCCGGCCTCCGCCGCTTTCGCGATCAGGGGCAGCAGCTTCGCCTCGTCGGGATCGGCCTGGAGGCAGTTCATGTAGTCGTTGAAGATGACAGGAAGTTTTTCCGTATCCGGATGGCGGCGACGGATCGACCGACGCACGCCGGTGAGGGAACGCAGCGCCTCTTGCAGGCCGCCCGCCACGATGCCGTAGCTCACCGGCACGGAGGTGAATGTCGCGCCTGGCGCGAGGCGTTCCGACCACAGGCTTTCCCGCCAGGTGGGACCGGAGGCGCGCAGGCAGAGTTCGCCGGCGATGTCGGAGAGTTCCCAGTGCCAGGAGCCGTTATGCTCGATTTGCCAGAAGTGCGTCCGTCCGCTTGCGGTGTTTTCGAGCACGCCCAGCGGCAGCGCGCCGGCGGTGGACCAGGTGCCCTGGCTGGAGACCGCGATGCGCGAGACTCCGAAGCCCGGATGCCCGGTGGCGTAGAATTGATGCAGCCCGAAGTCACCCGGGCGGCCCGAGCGCCACTGGCATTCGCCGCACCAGTTGTTGTCCGGCAGGTGCAGCCGCATCTTGTCGGCCCAGCGTCCGCCGCCTTCGCGTGAAAGTCCGGTGATGGCCAGGCTGCTGACGTATTCAAGCAACAACGACGCGTCTCCGGTGTTTTTCACTTCTGTCCAGGTGCGGAAGGCGGGCTGGCCGGGAATGAATTGAAAATGCGAGACGACGCGCAGGCCGCCTCCGGCTTGCACGATTTCGAGTCGCGCGCCGCCTCGCTTTCCGGCTCCCCTGGTCTTGCGATGGGAGACATGGCGCAACAGGTCGGCGGGGGAGGTGCCGGTGTATTTGTTGCCGTGATGATCGTCGGGGTTGTATCCGGCGGCTTGTTGTTCGACGAGGCGCGCCCGCTTGAGCCAGGGGGCTGCGAGGGGGGGGGGAGGGGGGGCGCCGGCTGCGTCTACGGTGAATTTCACGGGTTCGTCGGCGGTGATGTAAAACCGGAGCACAAGGCCGTGGATACGGAAAACGAGAGGATGGTTCATGGGAAGTTCTGAAAATACATTTTTATGACACAGAGAACCTGGAGCGGCGAAGCCGCAACCAAAGCAGAAGAGGAGCCCACGAAACACACGAAATGACACGAAAGTAAAACCATCGGATTTCTGTCTTTTTTTTCGTGTCCGTTCGTGTGTTTCGCGGGCCACACTTTTGCTGCCATTCAAAACACGCCCGCTCCATAGGAGAATCATACGTAACTGATGTTACGCACGTCGAAGGTAGGGGCTTCGCTTGCGAAGCTCGTGCCAGGCAAACGGGTTGACGTATCTCCAATTGTGTCAGGTCCTTGAGGGCTTCGCAAGCGAAGCCCCTACAGTCGAATCGCGTAACGTCAGGTCTGAAAGTCGCAAGTCA
>JAISAX010000250.1 GCA_031266495.1 Opitutaceae bacterium | reverse complement strand
CGTTGTCTGAAGCGGGGTGTGGGCGGCTTCGGCAGCGGGGGCGAGGGCGAGGGTGAGGCGGGTGCCCGGTGTCCAGCCGCGGGCGGCGGCGAGGCGACTGCCGGCGAGGGCCTGCGGGGCGTCGTCGTCGGGCCATTCGCCATGGATATTCCAGTACAGGGCGATGTCACGCTGGCCGGTGCGGAAGGCGAGGTCGTCGGGCAGGGGAAGGGCCTTGTCGAAGAAGGTGCCGAGGATCGGGACGGGCGAGGATGCGGACGGAGCAACGTGCGGAGTGGCGTGCGGAGAGGCAACGTTCACGGGCAAGGATGCCCGTGCCACGTCGGAGCGGAGAGGCAACGTTGCGGGCGTTTGACGAAAAAAGTCCGCGCCACGCGGAAGGCCAGAGATGGCGACGAGGCGGGCTTCACCGGAAAGGAGGGGGGCGAAGCCGAGGATGTTGTTGCGCCAGAAGATTTCCTTGATGTTGAGGAGTTCGGATTCGTCGATGTAGTCGCTGGTGTTCCGGGGCGCGTGTGCGGCGTCGCCGAGGAGTTCGGGGAGGACGGCCTGGATGGCGGGTTCGACGAGGATGTTGGCTCCGTAGGACTTCATCTCGCGCGACATCTTGTCGCCGCTGTTGATCGAAACGGCAAGGAGCGCGGAGATAAGCGCGGCGGCGAGGAAGACCGTGGCCATGGCGAGCGTCTTGCTGCGCAGGTTGTGCCGCCACGACTGGATTATGAGCCGGAACAGCATGCGGGTTTGCTTTCGGGTTTGGCCGCGGCGGGCGTGGTGGGCGTGGCGGATGCGGCGGATGCGGCGGATGCGGCGGCGGCAGGAGTGGCGGGAGCGGCAGAGGGAGCGGCGGCGGCGGGAGCGGTTGCGGTGGTGGTGGTGGTGTGCGCGCCGGGCAGTCCGCATTCGGCGACGGGCTGGTGTGACGGGCGTTCGTTGTCACCGACAGAGGTCGTGAAGACCTGGGCGCCGGCGGCGAGCGAGGCGCGGGGGATGAGGATTTCGGTGTCGGTCTGCGTCCAGTTTTCGATGATGATCGGGTTGCAGCCACCGGGTTTGCCGACGGAGGGAAGGACGAGGTTGACGCCGCAGGCAATGCAGATGACGCGGTCGCCGCGCAGGGCATAGCCGCGGTCGCCGCAGAGTGCGCAGGCGTCGAAAACAACGGCCGGACTGATGGCGCCGGGATGGCGGTTGATGATGAAAAAACGGACAATCTTGCCGTCGTCGGCGATCCATTCGTAACGGTGAAGCCGGTTGTCGGCGACCGTGGCGAGAGCGAAGTGAATGTTGCCGTCGGCAGCTTCGGTGATGCGGGTGGCGTCGCTGCGCTGGAGCGGGCGTGACGCCACCTGGTCCCAGTAGAGCTGGCAGGCGGCGGCGGTGGCGGTGACGAGGAGCGTACCCCGGGCGAGACGGCGGGCGGAGCGGAGCGCGGCAAGGGTTTTGCGGCGGGCGGGATCGGCGGCGGATTCGGGAGCAGGGGGGGGGGCGGTGCGGGAGCGGAGAGTGCGGACCAGGGGGGGGAGGACGGCGATCACCACGGTGCCCAGGGCGATCCAGGTGAAGAGCCAGGGGAAGTTGGTGGTGCGCGCCACATAGCTGAGCCAGTCGCGGGTGAGGGGGATTTTTTTCAGGCGGATGAGCGCGAGAACGATCTGGCCGGAGAGGGGAACGAGGAGCAGGGCGGTGTTGGCAATGAGCAGCGGCCAGCGCAGCGCGGGCGAGCGGCGGACGAGCCGGGCGAGAAGAGCGCCGAGGGTAACGGCGAGCGCGAAGCCGAAGAGCAGCGCGGCGAGGTTGAGGAGGAGGTCGGTGTTGACGACGGCGGTGGCGGTGAGGACGCCGAGGTTGGGATCCTGGCCGAAACGGAAACCGGCTGCGGCCGTGAGCAGGCCGGTGGCAGCGAGGCCGATGGTGGCGGATTTTCCGGTGAAGGGAAGCAGCTGCGCGAGGAGGACTGCCAGGAAGAGCACAGCGAGGAGGGTCCCGCTCCAGAGCTGGGCGGTGGTGACAGGATGGACGAGGCGACCGGCGGTGATGCCGACGGCCAGCGCGGCGAGGATCGTCCAGGCGAGCCGGCGAAACGCGGGCACGGGCCGCGGAGCATGGTTGAGCCCGGCGAAGAGCGCGGTGGCGAGGAAGACCTCAAGGGTGGTTGTCAGGTAGTAAGACATCCGTCGGAAGGGAAGAGTGTCGGTGCGGCGGGCGAGAGGCTCAATGTTTTATCGGGGAGAGGGAGGCCGTACGGCGGGTTTTTGCCGCTCCCCGTGTAAGCCGGCATTTTTCGCCGAGGATGCCGCAGCCCTTGCCTCTGGCCGGCGAAACGGGAAACGGAGGGGGGGGGCATCCCGAATTCTGGCCCGTGCCCGCCATTCTGCCGCCGGTTTCGAGGCTTTTGCCGCCGGACGGCGTATCGGGAAATGCGGACCGGGATGCTGCTGTGTGATCCCATCGTGCTAAATGTGCCCCAAAAGTGTCCTATTGTTAATGCGAAAACCTGCGTCTGTACGTTACATTGGGAAATAACAGGATGCCTTGTCCGGAGCGTTTTGTTATGTGCTGTTCAATCCTTTATTTCACCACTGCTACTCTTCCGGACCCTGACACCTACCAAAACAAAATGAAAAAAATAATCGGTTCCCTACTCATTGCCCTTCTGGCATCGTTGTTTCTGACCACCGGATGGAGCGCTCCATCCGGGAAGAAAACAAAACCCGTCAAGTTTGGTTATACATGCATGACGATGAACAATCCGTTCTTCGTCACGCTGGAGAAAGCGATTCGTCAGGAAGTGGAGGCCAGGGGCGATATTCTGATCACGACGAATCCCCAAATGGATGTCACCCTGCAAATCAACCAGATCGAAGACATGATCACACAGGGAATCAGCGTCATCTTTCTGAACCCGGTGGACTGGGAAGGGATTCGCCCGGCGCTGAACGCCCTCAAAAGGGCGAAGGTGAAAAGCGTGAATTTCGATACCGAGGTCAAGGACATGGAGTTTGTCACGGCCTATGTCGGTTCCGACAACAGGAACGCCGGGCGGGAGTGCGGACTCGATCTGGTCAAACGGTTTCCGGATGGCGGGAATATCATCATCCTGGAGTCTCCGACAATGAACTCGATCAATGATCGCATCGCGGGATTCGAAGAGGCCATCAAGGGGAAGGGATTCACGGTCGTCGCCCGCCAGGATGCCAAGGGAGATCTCGAAACCGCGATGCGAACAAGCGAGGATCTGTTACAGGCGCATGGCAAAAACATCGTCGCCATCATGGGAGGCAACGATCCCACCGCGCTCGGGGCGCTGGCCGCCGCGTATGCCGCCGGTGTCAGAAACGTCCTCATTTACGGAGTGGACGGTTCGCCCGATCTGAAAAAGGAATTGGCCAAAAAACAGACGCTGATTGCGGGAACAGGCGCACAGTCTCCGATAAGTATCGGCAAGCTTTCCGCCGAAGTCGCCTACAAGATACTGAACAATCAACCTTATGAAAAACGCACGCCGGTGCCGACCTTTCTGATCAATGCGGACAATGTCGGTGAATATGGCACCGATGGCTGGCAGTAACAAATCGGTTGCCGGGGTTGGTCGGCAAGCCGCCGAACATCCCTGCCGCCCCATCTGTCGGGCTTCGCTTTACCAGTCAATCCGCCCGCCCTGCGGGGAATATCGAGGAATTATCCATGTCCGAAACTATGTTGCTCAGGATGCAGAATATACACAAGCGATTTCCTGGCGTCTATGCGCTGGACTCGGTGGCACTCGAACTGCGTGCGGGCGAGATACATGCTCTTTTGGGTGAAAACGGCGCCGGCAAATCCACTCTGATAAAAATACTCGGAGGCATCTATCATGCCGACGAGGGGAAGATTTTCATCAACGGAAAGAAAGTAAACATACAGGATGTGCGGAAATCCGAGGAAAACAGCATCAGCATTATCCATCAGGAACTGGTCCTGGTCCCGCACATGACCGTGGCCGAGAATATTTTTCTCGGGAAGGAGCCGGGCAAAGGCATTTTTGTCAGCCGCCGGACAATGAATGAACAGGCCCAGGCGCTGCTCGATGCCCATGAAATGCGCATACAGGCCGACCGGAGAGTGAGCGAATTGACGATCGCCCAGCAGCAGATGGTTGAAATCGTCAAGGCAATCTCCCGCGATTCCAGGATTCTGGTGATGGATGAGCCGACCTCGTCGTTATCGGAGAAGGAAGTCGCCTTTCTGTTCGAAACCATGCGAAGCCTGAAAGGCAAGGGGGTGGGCATTATCTATATCTCCCATCGCATGAGCGAACTCTGGCAGATTTGCGATCGGGTGACTGTCCTGCGCGACGGGCAATCCGTTGGCACACGAACCATAACGGACACGTCACGGGAGGAACTGATTGCCCTGATGGTGGGACGCCCGCTCAACAATCTTTATATTCGCGATTATCAGCAGCCGGGGAAAATTGTCCTGGAAGCCAGGAACGTCTCGGACGGAAGGTTGGTGAAAAATGCGTCCTTTTGTCTTCGCGAAGGTGAAATATTGGGATTTGCGGGCCTGATCGGGTCGGGCCGCAGCGAATTGATGAAATGTCTCTTCGGGCTGAATCACCTGAAAGAGGGAACTGTTCTGGTGAACCAGAAACCGGTTTCCATCCGCACGCCCGAAGAGGCGATGGCAATGCGCATCGCCCTGGTGCCGGAGAGCCGCAAGGAGGAGGCGCTGTTCCCGGTGCAAAGCGTCAGGTTCAATATCACCCTGGAAGTCCTGAAGACGTTTATCAGAGGGGCATATGTAAACAAGACGAAGGAAGAAAATATCGCGCGAGAGTATATCGGGAAATTATCCATCAAAACCCCGTCTCCGGACCAGATTATCGGCAATCTGTCCGGCGGCAACCAGCAGAAGGCGATTATCGGCCGCTGGCTGGCAACCTCCCCCAAAATCCTGATTCTCGACGAGCCGACCCGGGGGATCGATATCGGGGCCAAATCCGAAATATACAAGATTATGAACTATCTGGCATCACAGGGCATGGCGATCATCATGATTTCTTCCGAACTCGCCGAGATCATCAATATGAGCGACCGCACCTGTGTGATGAGTGAAGGGACGGTAGCGGGCTGCCTGGACCGGAACGAAATGAGCCAGGAACAGATCATGCACCTCGCCGCCAATAACTGAACGCCAGCCCGGGATAATCCATGTCAACCAGCACTGTAATCACGAAAACAAACGAACGGAAGCGCCTCAGGTTTGTCTTCCTGAAGGAAAACCTGGGCATTCTTGTCGCCCTGGCTGTCATGTGCATCGGGTTGTCCATCTACTCGGATGTTTTCCTGACCCAGAACAACATACTGAATGTGCTCAGGCAGACCTCGACCAATCTGATCATTGCCTGCGGCATGACCATGGTGATCATTCTCGGCGGCATCGATCTTTCGGTCGGGTCGATCATCGCGTTGTCCGGTTGTGTCACCGGCGGTCTGATCGCCTACAACGGCGTGCCTCTCCCGCTGGCGGTCCTGGCCGGCTTGCTGGCGGGAACCCTGACGGGCGCTTTTAACGGCCTGATCATCGCGAGAACAACCATCCCCGCCTTTATCGTGACTCTGGGCACGATGAACATGGCTCGTGGCCTGGCTTATGTCTATACGGGGGGGCAGCCGATACGGATTATCAATGAAAATTTCAATTTTATAGGAGCGGGTTATGTGGGGGCACTTCCGGCGCCGGTCATTTATCTGGTCGTCATTCTGGTCATTTCCATCCTGATCATGAATAACACCCGTCTGGGGCGTCATATCTATGCGGTCGGAGGCAATCCGCAGGCGGCGCGATTTTCCGGGATCAAGATCGACCGGATAAAATTCTTCGTGCATACCTTCTCGGGTCTGATGTCTGCCATTGCCGGCATTATTCTGGCTTCACGCATGTTTTCGGGCCAGCCTACGGCCGGCACCGGGGCGGAAATGGATGCAATCGCCGCAGTCGTTGTCGGAGGCACCAGCATGAGCGGCGGCATCGGACGCATCGGCGGCACCATCATCGGCGCCCTCATCATCGGCGTTCTGAACAACGGGTTGAACCTGATGAACGTCAATTCGTTCTGGCAATATTTCGTCAAGGGGGCAGTCATCCTGCTGGCTGTTTATATCGATTATATCAAAAAGCGGAGGGCTCCATGACCATGATCTTCCCTGCCGGCAGATCCCGGCATGAACGGAAAACCCTGACGTCGATTTCGGGCAAGAAAATACAACAGAAAGGAATAATGTTATGAACAAATTAGGCATTCACTATGGCGCTTTCGTCTCTACCTGGATGGAGGAGCAGTTACCGTTGATAAAGAAGGCGGCTGAACTGGGCTTTGATGCCCTTGAGCTTGGCGCCATCTTCCTGAAAAATTGCGATGACGACAAAATCAGGCAACTAAGGGACGAGGCGGACAAACGGGGAGTCGAACTGGCTCTGAGCCTCGGACTGGGTTTGTCGGAAGACATCTCGTCCGCCGACGCCACCCGCAGAGAGGCAGGGATCGACACGCTGAAAAAAGTGGCCGTCGCCATGAAAAAGGCCCGCATTTCCGATTGCAGCGGGATCGTTTACGGCGCGTGGAACGGCAAGGTGTCGTCCGTCAGCGAGCGGGATGAATGCTGGCAGCGCAGCATCGCTTCGATGAAAGAGGTCGCAAAGGTTTTTGAAGACCAGGGCGTGTATCTGAACATGGAAGTCGTCAACCGGTTCGAATCGTTCCTGATCAACGATTGCAACACGGCCTTGCGCTATATTGAAGAAGTCGGCTCCGCTCATCTGGGAATCCACCTGGACACTTTTCATATGAATATAGAGGAGGACTCCATGATTTCGGCGATAACGAAAGCCGGGAAGCGCCTTCGTTATTTCCATATCGGGGAAAACAACCGGAAATTCCCCGGTCTGGGCAGCATGCCCTGGCGGGAGATAATCGACACCCTGAGGGCCGTCGATTACCGGAACCCGATTACCATGGAGGTGTTTGTCACTCCGGGAACGGAAGTCGCCGCCGCAGTCAGCCTCTACCGGCCGATTCACAAGAAGGCGGCGACAGCGGGTTCATCCTGTGACGAGGACCTTCGCGCATCCGTGCAGTTTGTCCGGAATCTGTTGTGAGTGAACCCGGATTCGGCAGGTCGTCGAGCGGAGTGACGGAACAACGGCGGGAGATCCGCGCCATGGAGACAGCGTAACCAGCCGGGCCAAGGCGGGATCCCCCCCCCCCCCCACCCGAGGGCAGAGGCGTAAACTTAATTTTTTACAATCTGTTATATTTTGTAAACTAACTGCATTTGTTTTTGCGCCGGGGGGGGGTTTTTACGGGGA
>JAISAX010000103.1 GCA_031266495.1 Opitutaceae bacterium | reverse complement strand
GCGCGGGCGTCTCGCCCGCATTTCCGGGCGGCGCTGCGCGCGGTCAGGGGGCGACCCGCCCGCGCCACGGCGCACCGCGTAACGTCAGTTCGCCGGTCATTCGATACGCAGGAGCGCGGCCCCTTCCTCGACACCGTCGCCGGGATGGGCGAAAATGGCCGCGATCTTGCCCGAACGGGGCGCGAAAATGTAGGTGTTCATCTTCATCGCCTCGATGGTCGCCACCTGGTCGCCTTCGTTGACGGTCTGGCCGACCTTGACGTCGATCGAAACGAGCTTGCCGGCCAGCGGGCTGGGCACGTCGTTGGCACTGGCCGCGGCGACAGGCGCAGTGGCGGAAGCCGGCGCGGGCGCGGACGCGGGAACCGCCGCAGGGACGGATGCGACTGGCGCAGTGGCCACGGGAGCCGCGGCGGCGGCGGGAATGGCGGGAGCGGCGAGAGCGGCAGGCGCGTTGACTTGGCCTTCGTCGAGAATCTCGACGAGGACTTCGTACGCTTTGCCTTCAACGGTAACGCGGAGTTTTTTGGTCATTGGTGGTGGTGCTGAAGATTCGGATTCGGACGGTGTTGAGCGGACGGAGGAGGTTCCCCCGGCCGGGACGGGTCTAGCGGAACTGGTGCGACGAGTAGATCTGGCGGCGGCCTTCGATCGACCACTGCTGCATGAGCATCTCGACGGAAACGGGCTTCGGCTTCACGGCCCGCACCCCGGCGATGCGGACGTTGCGGCCAACGATGGTCGTGACTGAGGCGGCGATGACCGCAAGCACGTCCGGCGGGATGCCGCCGATGGTGTCGGGCGCGGCGAGCGCGGCGGCGGCAGCCCCGGATGGCGCGGCCCCCGGCCCGGCGGCAGCGGCGCGTTCGGCGATCTTCTTGACCGTGGCGTCGTCGGGATGGGTGGCGGCAAGGATGCGCCCGAAAATGGCAACCAGTGCTATGAACACGGCCACACCGCCGAGAATAACGGTGAGGGCCAGCCACTGGTTGCCAAAGAGCGGTTCGGGGGCCTCCACCGAACGGGAGGCGGCGCCGATGGTCGCAAGGAAAAATGCGTTGGGCATGGGTGAAGTGTGTGTCTGTGTGCGAGTGGGTGTTGGAGGGGGGGGGGGGGGGGATTGGAGGAGGAGGGCGGGAGGGCGGGAGGCGGGGATCAGAGCGGGATGTTGCCGTGCTTCTTGGGCGGGCGGGTCTCGCGTTTGCTGAGCGTGTTGCGCAGGGCCATCGCGACGACGGCGCGGGTCTGCGAAGGTTCGATGATGTCGGTGATCATGGCCTTGCTGGCCGCCTCGTAGGGTGAGGCGAATTTTTCGCGGTATTCGTCGGCGAGTTCCTTGGCCTTGGCCTTCGGGTCGGCGGCGGCGGCAATCTCTTTCTTGAAGAGGACGTTGGCCGCGCCTTCGGCGCCCATGACGGCGATTTCGGCACAGGGCCACGCGTAAACGAGGTCGGCCCCGAGGTCGCGCGAGCACATGGCGAGGTAGGCGCCGCCGTAGGCCTTGCGCATGATGACGGTGATCTTCGGCACGGTGGCGGCGGCGTAGGCGAAGAGCATCTTGGCGCCGTGGCGGATGATGCCGCCGCGCTCCTGGGCGACGCCGGGCATGAAGCCGGGGACGTCCACGAGGTTGACAATCGGAATGTTGAAGATGTTGGAGAACCGGATGAAGCGGGCGGCCTTGTCCGAGGAGTCGATGTCGAGGCAGCCGGCCTTGAAGGCGGGCTGGTTGGCGATGATCGCCACGACGATGCCCTGGATGCGGGCGAATCCGACAACGATGTTTTTGGCAAAATCGCGTTGCACTTCGAGGAAGTCCGCGTCGTCCACGAGGTAACTGATGACTTTGTGGACGTCGAAGGGCGCTTTCGAGTCGGCGGGCACGAGTTCGTTCATCCGCGGGTCTTCGACGAGGGAGATTTCCGGCGTCGGGTGATGCGGGGGGTCCATGATGTTGTTGGACGGTATGAACGAGAGGAGTTTTCGGACAATGCGGACGGCATCGGGACCGTCCTCGGCAATGAAGTGGATGTTGCCCGAGACGCTGGCGTGGGCCTGGGCCGAGCCGACTTCGTCCATCGTGACGGTGGCGCCGGTGGCGGCCTTGATGACGTCGGGGCCGCAGATAAACATCTGGGCGTTTTTCTTCAGCATGATGATGAAGTCCGTCAACGCTGGCGAATAGGCCGCGCCGCCGGCGCACGGGCCGCCGATAATGGAGATTTGTGGCACGACGCCGGAAAGCAGCACGTTCTTGAAAAAAATCTGGCCGTAGCCGGAGAGGGCGTCGTCGCCTTCCTGGATGCGCGCGCCGCCGGAGTCGTTGATGCCGACGACGGGCATGCCGGCCTCCATCGCATACTCCATGGCATCGCAGATTTTTTTGGCATGGATCTGGCCGAGGGCGCCGCCGCCGACCGTGAAGTCCTGGGCAAAGGCGGCAACCGGGCGGCCATCAATGTGGCCGACGCCGGTAATGACGCCGTCACACGGGAGTTCCTTTTTCTCCATGCCGAAGTGCGTACACTGGTGCTGCGCATGCATGCCGGATTCCATGAAGGTGCCGGGAGTGAAGAGTGCATCAAGGCGGTCGCGCGCGGTGAGCAGGCCCTTGGCGCGGCGTGCGGCGAGTTTGTCGGCGCCACCGCCGTTGAGGGCGGTTTCGCGGTGTTTGCGGAGTCGTTCGAGCAGGACGGGGTCGATAGCCATGGTTGTTACAGAAAAATTACAGAAAAGTTACAAAATCACAGAATCACAAGGTCGCAAAGTCACAAAAGGCGGCTGCAAAACCGGTCGACGTGAGTCGAATTAAATCGACGCAAGTCGAATTAAATCGAATCAAGCCGGGCCAGCAGGCCGGGGGGGGGGGGGGGGGGAGGGGGTCGGGGCTTCGGCTTCGGCATGCAAAGCACGGTGAGCACGCCAAAGGTGGATTTCGGGTGGAGAAAAGCAACCAGTTTGCCCGCCGCCCCCTCGAAGGGGACTTCGTGAATGAGCTTCACGCCGGCGCCGGCCGCCTGCGCGAGCTGACCGGCCACGTCATCCGTGGCAAAAGCGATGTGGTGGATGCCGCCATTGGGATTTTTTTCCAGAAACTTCGCAACCGGGCTTTCCGGCGACGTCGGCTCCAGCAACTCGATATGCACCTCCCCGCAATGGAAAAAGGCCGTCGAAACCTTCTGGGATTCGACCACCTCGCGGTGCTCACACTTCAGCCCGAGGGCTTTCTCGTAATAGTTGACAGCGTCGTCGAGCGAACGGACGGCGATACCGAGGTGGTCGATTCTGGTAATCATGGCAGCGGTTGGGAAATAAGCGCATCGGCGATTTGTCCGGCGCGACGTTCAGTATGGCTTATCGGCCCCCCCCCCGCTTCGCATGCATTGCCCCACGACAGTCATTTCTTGGCAAAATCTGCGGAGCGTGCTCCGCGGGAGAAACGGTAGTCTCTTATTAGAAGATCTTCCTTCATCCTGACCAATAAAAACCCGCTCTTCACCACACCGTGAGCACCGTGACCGACACCGACAAGACCACCGCATCCGCAACCGCAACTTCATTGCCCGACGCCGACGCCGCCCTCCAGACCGCCTACGCCAACTGGAAAAAAGTCGTCGAAGGAGAACTCAAAGGCGTCCCCTTCGAGAAAAAACTCGTCACCCGCACGCCCGAAGGCATTGCCCTCCAGCCGCTTTACACGCGCGCCGATCTCGCAGGCATCCCGGCCCTCAAGACCGCTCCCGGCCACGCCCCCTACCTGCGCGGCACCCGCGCCAAAGGCTACAAGGAGCAATCCTGGGAAATCGCCCAGGAAATCTCCGCCCCCTCCCCAGCCGGATTCAACGCCGCCCTCCTTGATGCCCTCAACCACGGCCAGAACAGCGTCACGCTGACCCCCGCCTGCGTCTGCCTCTGCACCGGTGTCCCCCTCGCGGCAGGCAAAGCCGACCTCGCCGCCGCGCTCGCCGGCGTCTCCCTCGCGCACATCCCCGTGCACCTCTGCGCCGGAGCCGACCCCGCCCCGCTCGCCGCCGACTACC
>JAISAX010000028.1 GCA_031266495.1 Opitutaceae bacterium | reverse complement strand
CCCCCCCCCCCCCCCCCTCTCCGGAACAAACATCCCGCCTGCACTCGCGCCTCATGAAACCGGCCATCCTCATCGCAACACTCGCCCTCGTGGCAACGGCACCACTGACCATTGCCATTGCCACCGCCACTGCCGCCGAAACCCGCGTCATTGCCGACCTCCACAAAGAATGGGAGACCGCTCTCCCCACCCGGAGCCAACCCCTCGGAAGCTGGCTCCTCCTGCGTGGCGCTCCGGATACGCCCCTTTCCGGACTCACGCCTCTCGACCGCTTCGAACAAAAAGTCGGAGGCAATCCTGACGTCGCCATCTGGAGCTACGGAAACAGCATCTACAACCAACCCGGCTTTGCCCGGCGGCTCGACGCCGGAAACCGTCCTGTCATCCTTGTCTCACCACAAAAAAACTCCGACCAGAACGAACAAAAAGGCACCGCCTGCATCCAGTGGACGAGTCCCGTCACAGGCACCCCCACCCTCGTCCTTACCCTCCAAAACCTCGGCACCGACGTCAAAGGCGGCGCGGGCATGACGCTCGTCATTCTCCAGTATCCATCCGTCGCATACGCCAGCGCCGCCGCCTCCAGCGCCGCCACCGCCGCCGCAACCGGCAAGGAAATCCATCGTATAAAAATCCCCAACGCCGCCAACTCTCCCGCTCCGGCCACCCACGAGATCCCGCTCACCGCCGCCGGAGGAGACCGCTTCCTCATCCGGATATCCCCGGTCGTTGACGGTTACGGCAACCGCCTCGCCCTCCAGGCCCGGGTCCTCGTGACCGACTGAAATTCCCGTCAACATCCCTCCCCCCCCCCCTTCCTTCCTCCCACACGCACGCACACACAACCACCCGCCCTTGTCATGAACACACGCTCCGAAATCGCTCCGCCTGCCCGTGCCTTTACGCTCATCGAACTCCTCACCGTCATAGCCATCATTGGCATCCTCGCCGCCATCATCATCCCGACAGTCGGAGCCGTGCGCGGCGCTGCCGACCGAGCAAAAGCGCTCTCCAATCTCCGCCAGGTCACCATGAGCCTCCTCTTTTATGCCGATGACAACAAAGGCCTTGTTCCGGCGATTGACGGAAAAAACCTGAACCCGGCAAAACCCGGATGGATATACGTCCTCGTGGAAGAAGGCTATCTGGCCGACCCCATTTCGAACGCCGGCATCACTCCCCCCGTGCGCAAACGCTGCCTTCAGCAACTCTACAATCCCGTCACCCGGAAACTGTATCCGGACGAGACGATCTGGAACACCGGCGGCTGGGGGCTGCTTGATTTCGGACAAATGTTCCGGCGCCACACCATTCGGGAATTCACCGCGCCAAGCCGCCAGGTGATGATCGCCGACGGGAACATGGGAACAACAGGCAATTGCGACTGGAGCCTGTCGCGGGTTGGCAACCTGTGGCCCAACACAAAGACGAAAGGCGGCGCGAACTACGGCTTTTGCGACGGCCACGTAAAATGGCTGAAAGCGCAAGACCCCTCGCAACCCAACAGCCGCCCCGAAGGCGAGAACGAAGCCGTGTTCTTTCACAACAGCACCGGCGCCCCTCTGTAACAAAAAAAACGGCAAGACGCGCCGGTCCGGAAAACGCCGCGCGCGCCGCGTGCGCCGTATCATGCCATGCCATCGCGGTGCTTCTCATTGTGTATTCATTTTTTAATTATCCATCCACGCTGCATCCTGCTCCGCGCATGACAGCCACGCGACCATGAACCCACTCCGATCCCTTCATCTTCTCACGACACTCGCCCTCCCCCTTGCATTCACCATTGCCTCCGCCGCCGCCACTCCCGCCACTCCTCCCGCCACCGATCCCGCCGCCTGTCTCGCCCAACCCCCTCCCCCCCCCTCCACCGGTGCCCGACCCCGCGGCGCGCCCCTTCGCCCCGGCCTCTTCTGGCTCGGTGTCGATGGCCACTGGGCTAATTCCGGATACGCCGATGAAACCATCCGGCTCATCCACGACCTGCTCCCCGACCTCGCCGTGGTCATGATCGCCAACAAACCCGAAATCTTTCGAAAACCCCCCGTTTACGACGAACTCCGCATCCCCGCCATCATCCAGAACTGGGGATCCGGATACGAACCCTGGCTCCGCTCTCAAAACGCCTTTGAAATCAACCGGGCCGGCGATGACCTCTCCATCAAAACCCCGCGATACACCCTCTCCGGCACCGCTCACGCCGCCGCGCTCCCCCACCCCGCCACCCGGGCCGCCTACCTCCAGCTCGGCCAGTCTGCCATCCGCAGCGGATACAGCGGGCACGGCTTCTGCGACATGGTCTGGATGTGGGGCGGCGGACGCGGAGCCACCGGCCACAATCCCGCCACCATAGCCGCCTTCCGCCGCGACCTCCTTGGCGCCGACGACGGCTTTCCCGCCTCGCCCGATGGCGCGCCCGCCCGCGTCATGAAACTCCGCGACTACGCCGGATACTACCTCGGCGGCCTCCCCGCACCCCGATCCCTCGGCTTCCGGACCTGGGCCGACTACACCCCTCCCCGCAAACCCGGCGACGGCCAACCCCGCCCTCCGTCCTATTCCCCCGAATACATCCTCTTCGACATCCTCGTTCACTACGAATGGCTGAAATTCGCCCGCCTGCTCGGCGACAATGCCGGGCGCGAAGGCGGCTTTTTCCAGTGCATGCCCAATCCCGAGGACATGGCCAACGGATGCGACAACCTCTTCCTCAACGCGCTCGACTCCGTTCACGTCACCAGCGAGGAATTTTTCCAGAACGTCACCCACATTGACGGCGCGTATTACCGGCACCCCTACCTCACCTCGCCCCGGCGCGCCCCGCGGCAGAACGGCCTCGTCCTCGAATCCGGCGGCGGCGGCAACAACCACCCCTATTACGCGCACGAAATCGCCTGGCTCGACGCCTGGGAACTCACCGCCGCCACCGCCGCCGCGCACCTCGAAGGCGACTTCTGGCCAGGCGTCCGCCGCCCCCTCGACCAGGTTCTCCAAAACCCCGCGAATGCCGAACGCGCCCGCCAGATCCTCTGCTTCGGACTCGGTTTCGCCCACGCCCGCGAAGACCAGCCGCGACGCCTCCCTCCCGACTTCGTATCCATAACATCCCGACGCATCTTCCGTCCCTGGGGCAATGACTGGAAACCCTGGAACTGGAGGCTCGACACCCCCCTCGCGCCCGATCCCGTCCTCGCCCAAAACGGTTATCTCTTCGCGGGCATGGGCGAAGAAGCCCTGCAAACCGCCGCCGTTCTCGCCACCGGCGGACCCATCCTTTACAGCCCCGCGACCGCCACCGAAAAAGGCTGGAGGCAACTCCTCGCCCATCTCGAAAACGGCGTCATCCCCGGAGCCATTGCCGTTGCCCAAGGTCTTGAAAACATCATCCGCACCGACCTCACCCGCCAGTCCATCGCCACCCTCACGCCCGCCCACGCCATAAAACCCCGTCTCGCCGGACTCTGGAGCGGCCCCCTGCGCGCCGGCCCCGCCACGCTGCTTGACGAAGCCAGTCTTACCGGCCCGCTCTACGCCTCTGCCGCCACTCCCTCCGCTCCCGCAACGCCCTCCGCCACCCCCGCGTCACAAACCGTCATTACACTGGGAGGACAACCACTCGTCACCCGCACAACGGTCGGCGCACGTCCGCTTTACACCCTCCTCTTCGATCCCGCTCTCCCGGAAAACGCGCCGATCACCGCCGCCGTTTATCAACACCTCTTGATGAGCTTTCACATCGCCCCCCGCTGGAAAACCGACCCCGGTTCCCTTGCCCGCGTGTATCTGTCCGATAAATATACCCTCATTGTCGGCGTGCAAAGCCCCGAAGTCCGCGACTGGACGCGCCAGACCCAGGGACGACCCTCGTTCACGGCCAAAGTCGCATACGCCAATCCCGGCAAAAAACTCACCGTGCAGGTTACTCCGGAAACACCGTCCACCAGCTATCTTTGGCTGGCCTTTCCCTCCGGCCAGCGCGGACACGCCACCAGCAACACGGACGGCTCCATCACGCTTCAGATTGCCGACGTTGCCTGGCAAACCTTCCATGTCCTTCCCGACACCCCGCAAAACGCGGCCACCCTCGATCACCTTTCCGCCAGGCGCCTCGCCGAACTGAAAAACATACTGACACTCAAAGGCCGCGCCCCCCTTTCCGCCGCGCCATGACCGAAGAGCATCTCGTCCGCATCCGGCGTAGCACGGGCTTCCAGCCCGTGGACGGCGAAGCCGCCGGATTGGCAGAAAAAGTGGCATGGGCTTCCAGCCCATGGACGGATCGGCAGTAAAGCGCCGCCCATCAGCTTGGCCACCAGCCACCGGAACACGGGCAAGATGCCCGTGCCACGGCATTGCTTGCTGCATGTCCGGTTTTCGAGATGCGCCCGAGGCCCGGCACGAGCGCTGGGCGCAAGTCCCTGGACGGCCCTGACCCTATGAAGCCCTATGAAGGTTGCTCAGGAATATAGAGACACATCGTCGGGGTTTCTCGCTTTGACCTTGTTCCGGTTGCCGGCCTGAACGCAGATAGGTATCTCGCGCTACCGCCACCGGTGGGACGGTTTCGGGATACCTCCGAAAACGCCCCCGGCAAATATGGCCGGGAGGGCGCAGCCTTTGGCCCTGAGACAGGGGCGTCAGAACCAACCACCAACCAACAACCAACCAACACATAAAAAATGAATACAACGAAAAGCACAGGAACAGCGGCGCTGCTGGCGACGCTGGCCATGACGGCGGCGACAGCCTGCGGAGCGATTTCCGTTACCATCGAGACGGTGACGATAGGCAATCCCGGCAACAACGGAGACACGGTGACGATGGTAACTGATGGAGGCTCGACGGGGTACGGGGCGGTTTCCTACACATACGAGATAGGGACGAAGGAAGTGACGAGCGGACAATACGCGGCGTTCCTGAACGCGGTGGCGGCGACGGATACATACGGACTGTACAATGAGTTCATGGATCGCACCCTGCATTCGGGCGATTATGGATGCGGGATAACACGAAGCGGCGCTCCGGGGAGCTACGAGTATGCGGTGACGGAGGAGTACAAGGACAAGCCGGTGAACTATGTGAGTGTGTATGACGCGATGAGATACACGAACTGGCTGACGAACGGGCAACAGAATGACGCGACGACGACGGAGTACGGAGTGTACCTGCT
>JAISAX010000795.1 GCA_031266495.1 Opitutaceae bacterium | reverse complement strand
AACTTCGCTATACGCAACGAGTTGCGCGAGTTTTTGCGAGCTTTCCTGTCCGCTATATATAGATGTTCCGCTTGTCTGTATAATCGACGCACCACCCGTTGCAGATGTCACCGCGAATGCCGCTTCGTTTGAAGCGGCGGTGGCGGTGATGCCTGTTGTCGTTATGGAGTGCGTAGGGCGCATGGCACGGTGGTCGTCTTTTTGATGGGTGTCGCGGGAGCGGTGGGAGCGGATAAAACGGATGGTATCGACAGGATGGTTACTGAAAAAGCGGCGAATCTGGCGGAGAGCCGCATGAAAGCAATTGCATTTTTCAAAGATTTTTATCGGGGGGACGCAAAAATGCATTTTTAGCTGATGTCACGGATGTTACGCGGATCGACGTGGCGCGGGCGTCTCGCCCGCAACCGTTGCCTCTCCGCTCCGGCGTGGCACGGGCATCTTGCCCGTGGACGGCGCTCCGCGCCGCAAGCGTCCCGTCCCCCCCCCCCCACTCACACTCCTCCCTCTCTCTCTTCTCCCGGCAATCACGGGCTGGAAGCCCGTGCCACTCCGGAACGGTGAGGCAACGCTGGCGGGCGGGACGCCCGCGCCACTCCGGAGCAGTGAGGCAACGCTCATGGGCGTTTGGCAAAAATCCTGGGACTTTGAGTCGTTGGTTTCAGGTCGCCGTCTCGGTGTAGCGGCTTTCGCGGATGACGGTGACCCGGATGGTGCTCGGGTATTGCAGCTCGTCCTCGACGCGGCGGCGGAGCTGCTTGGCGATGTCGTGCGCCTGCTCGTCGGTCACGTGCGCGGGGTTGACCACGACGCGGACCTCGCGGCCGGCCTGGATGGCGTAGGCCTGCTGCACGCCCTCGATCGACATGGCGAGTTTTTCGAGGCGTTCGAGGCGTTGCAGGTAGCTGGCCATCGCCTCGGCGCGCGCGCCGGGGCGGGCGGCGGAAACGGTGTCGGCCAGGATCACGAGGCCGGCGTAAACCGTCTCGGGCCGGACCTCCTCGTGGTGGGCGGCCACGGCATTGACAACGATGGCGGTCTCGCCGTGGCGTTTGATAAAATCGGCGCCGATCGTCGCGTGGCTGCCTTCGTAATCGCCGTCGATGGCTTTTCCAACGTCGTGCAGGAGGCCGGCGCGTTTGGCGACGTTGGGGTCGAGCCCGATCTCGCTCGCCAGCATCGAGCAGAGGAACCCTACCTCGACGGCGTGATCGAGGACGTTCTGCGTGTAGGAAAACCGGTATTTGAGCTTGCCGAGGAGCGTGGTGATTTCGGGGCGCAGGCCGTTGACTCCGAGCCGCTGCACGGCGTCCTCGCCGGCTTGTTGCACGTTGATATCGACCTCCTCGCGGGCGCGCTGGCAAAACTCCTCGATACTGGCCGGGTGGATACGTCCGTCCTTGATCAGCCCGTCGAGCGCGATGCGGGCGATCTCGCGGCGCACGGGGTCGAAGGAGGAGATGAGCACCATCTGCGGCGTCTCGTCGATGAGGAGCGTGACGCCGGTGGCGGCCTCGAAGGCCTTGATGTTGCGCCCCTCGCGGCCAATGATGCGCCCCTTCATGTCCTCGGAGGGGAGCTGGACGATGGTGGCGGTGAGATCGGTGTTGGGGCGAGAGGTGAGCCGCTGCATGGCGGTGACGAGGATGCGGCGGGCCTCGTTTTCGAGGTCGTGCCCGGAGCGTTCCATGAACTCGCGGCGCATGGCGCGGAGTTCGTCCTGACACTCCAGCATCACTTCGTCGCGCAGGGCCAGGCGGATCTCTTCGGCGTCCATCTGCGCCATGCCCTCAAGGCGCTTGCGGACGGATTTGGAGAGGCCGCGGATGGCGTCGCGCGCCTGCTGCATGGCGGCGTTCTCGCGGGCGAGGCGCTCGGCGCGCTGTTCGAGCTGGTGATCGAGGAGGGCGAGCGATTCCTCGTGCGAACGGATTTCGCGGAGCTTGAGGTCGGCCTCGATGTCGCGCCGGTCGAACTCGCGGTTGAACTCGGCGCGCCTGGCGGCGATCTCCTCCTCGGCTTTCTGGCGGAGTTCGTTGGCGGCGACGGAGCCTTCCCGGCGGGCGACGTCGAGGAGTTCCTGCGCCTGTTCCTCGGCCATCCGGCGCGTCTGCCGGAGAAATGCCCACACCACGATAAAACCCGCCGCCGCACCCATCAGAAGCACGATCGCCCAGGTCCAGTAAGGGGGAGTGGCCTGGGCGAACAGAATCAGGGAAGCGGATGCGCTGTTGAGCATTGGTTTACGGGATGCGGAGGTTTGACAGGGATTTCAACTTTCTTCGCCGCCGCCGCCGGGGGGGGGGGAACTCCTGTTCCGTGGTTTATTCTTTTTCAGCGCTTGCCTCCGCCGGCTCCGCCCTGCCCTGCCGGAGCAGTTCCCGCGGGGCGATTCCGTGCACGGCCTTGAAGCAGCGGCTGAAGTGATACGGATCGTCGAAACCCACGCGCTGCGCCGCCTCCTTCACCAGGCCGCCCGTCTCGACCAGAAACTCGGCGGCGACGTTCATCTTTCGCCGCAGCAGGTACTGGTACGGACTCGTCCCCTGGAACCGCCGGAACAGCCGGCACACGCTCGATTCCTCGATCCCCGCCGCCCGCGCCACTTCGGTCAGCGTGTGCCAGCGTTCGGCCTCGGCGTCGATCAGCGCCTTGCACTTCTGGAACGTCGCCCACGCGTGGTCGCCCGCCGGCTCCCGGCGCGCGCCGTCCTCGATTTTCAACAGCAACAGCTCGAACAACCGCGCGCAGATCGCCGGCGCGAGCGGCCCCGAACGCTGGCCCTCGCGTATCAGATCCTCCATCACACTCCGGATCTCGGCGTGGGCGGCGAGCACGCGGGCGCGTCCGTTGCCGAGTCCGGCTTTCGCGATGCGCGCGCGCGGGGCGCGGGGGGGGGGGGGGGGGGCGGGGGGGCGGGGGGGGGGGC
>JAISAX010000664.1 GCA_031266495.1 Opitutaceae bacterium | reverse complement strand
ATAGGTGTGTGCGGTGGCGGGGTCGGCGGGGCCGGCGGCGGGAGCGGCGGAAGCGGCGAGGGTGAGGGTGTCGGCGACGATAAAGAGGTCGGGTTTCTGAAAGTGGACGCGGCGGGTGTGCGTGATGTTGACGCGGCGGGCGTTGGCGGTTTTCGGGCGATACGGGTGCGTGGCGGGGGCGTAGCCCCGGGTGTAGGTGGAGGCGGCGTAGTCGTATTCCGGAGTGGTTTGCCAGGAGGCGTCGAGGGGGACGCGGGAGTAGAGGTTGGGGAGGTTTTCGGGAGTGCGGCGGGTGTCGGGACGCTGGGGTTTGTCGTCAACGAGGATGGTGTTGTGCGAAAAGGTATCGGTGGCGTATTCGCGCCATTTGCTGCGTTCGTAGGAGCCGCCGCCGTTGTCGAAGAGGAGTTCGCGTCCGTGGGAATAGATGACGAGGTTGAGTTTGTCCTGGTGGTTGTGTCCGTAGCCGGGAGGGGCGGCGTCGAACCAGGCGCAGGTGTCGGTGGTTGCCCAGCCGGCGCGCATGACGGCGTAGCCGGCGTTTTGGAAGTAGTGGGATGTATGTGACGGGGGAGCGCCTTCGCGGGCGCGGGTGGCGACCCATAAAAAATCCTTGCGGTCGGGAAAAAAGGCGGAGGCTTCGCGGAGGTTGGCGACGGTGTTGACGGGCCAGGAGTCGTTGAGTTTGGGGAGGGAGCGGTCGGGGGTCATGAGGTAGAGTTCGTAGTCGTAGGCGCGCCGGATGCGGTCGAGGTAGTCGGTGGGGAATTCGTGGATACGGGCAACGGCGCGCGCGGTGGCGAGCATGGCGGTGACGTTGGCGCGGGCGACGGTGTGGTAGCCGGGCGAGAGTTCGTAGTGGGCGCCGTCTGACAGGAATTGTTCGGTGATTTGCGCGTACTGGGTGGCGATGGCGTGGGCGCGCCAGGCGGGGGCGTCGGCAAATTCGGGGAAGGCGACGCCGATGGTGTAGAGGCCGTTCAGCTCCATGGTGAGCCAGTTGCCGGTGGTGGGGAATTTTTTGAGGTAGCGGGCGTGTTCGAGGTTGGTGTGGGCGTAGGCGAGGAGGTCGTCGTCGGTGACGGTGGGGCTGCGGAGGAAGGTGTGGAAGGCGGCGGTCCAGCTCCAGGGGATGCGGATGCCGCACTCGATGGTGCGCCAGGCGGAGCCGATGCCGTTGGCGGCGGCGACGGGGGCGTTGGGGTTTTGGCGGATGAAGGAGCGGAACTGGGTGACCCAGGCGTGGGCGTAGCGTTCGTCGGCGGTGGCGCGGTAGGCGGCGGCGAGGTCGTTCCAGAAGGCCATGCGGTTGAGTTGCCATTGCCATTCGGGATTTTCCGGGGTGGGGATGCCGCGGGCGGCGCGGGCGCGGGGTTCGTCGTGCTTCCAGTCGATGTTGTTGCCGGGAAAGGTGGCTTCGAGTTCGACGAGGCCGCCATAGACCCGGCCTTCGAGGGCGGCGTCGGCGATTTTTTTATTGTAACGGACACCGGCCGCTTCGGCGGGAGGGGGGGGGAGGGTCGGGTCAGCGCGCGGGGTGAAGCGCCAGGTCTTGAGGTTGTGCGGGGGGAGGTTGCGGTCGCGCAGCCAGGCGGCAAGGGCGGCGCGGGCCTCCGCGTAATTTTTATCAGATACAGCAGTGCGAACGGGTTCCAGTCCGGGGTGCCGGGCAATGGCCTCGGGCGTGAGGTCGAGGGCGGCAAAGAGGTCTTTTTCGTTTTTGGGGGTAAGCAGGGGTTTTTCAGTTGCAGTGGCGGGAGCGGGAGCGGATGCAGCGGGAGCGGCGGCGAGGGCGAGGGGCGTGGCGAGGGCAACGACGAAGGCAGTGCCGGAGGCGATGGCGCGAGCGGTGTGAAAAAATGGATACATTTCCGTTATCTCTGTTGTCTCTGTTGTAATTGTTATCTCTGTTGTAATTGTCCCGGCGGGTCAGAAGTCGGTGACGAAGTTGCGGTTTTTCAGGGTGCCGCGTTTGAAGGTGCGGACGCTGGCATCGACCATGACGGCGTTGGTGCTGTCGGAGGCGTGACGGTAGGAGATGCCTTCCAGGGGGTCGGGCGCGGTGGCGGTTACGGGCTGGTCGGGGGAGGCGCCGGAACTGACTCCGATGATGGTGTTCCGGATCATGCCGTGGGCCTGGCTGCTGACTCCCGCCCGGATGACGCCGTCGGTGCAATAAACGGTTTCCGAGGGTCGGGTGACGACGTCGAGCAGGGCCGGGGTGTATCCGAGCGAGACGAGGTTTTCGTTGGCGCTGTATTGGGTGTTGTCGCCGGGCCAGACAGCGGCGGGGACGGCGGAGGGGCAGGTACAGGTTTTGGTGCGCTTGATGTCATCGTAATCGACAGCGGGGTTGCCGGTCATGTGGCCGCCGAGGTAGGGGATGAGGGCTTTGTCCCAGGTGAGGCGGGGGGCGTTGCCGTAAATGTTATAGTCGTTGCCGGCGGGGAATTTGTTTCTGTTGTCCTGGGCGTAGAGGTGCACGGCGAGACCGATCTGGTGGAGGTTGCTGCGGCATTGGGTGTCGCGGGCGGATTTGCGGACCTGGGCGACAGTCGGGATGATGATCGCGGCAAGGATGCCGATGATGGCAATGACGGTGAGCAGTTCGATCAACGTGAAGGCGGATGTAGGGTAAAATCGCTTTTTGCGGGACATGCGCAGATAAAAACAGGGCATCCGGAATACCCCCAGTTTTTACCGGAAACCGGACGTCCGGGGGGCGGACGCCAGTGAAGAGTCGTCAGGCGAAATTCGCTGAATCGCACAGGGTTGGCACAAGAAACCGGCGGACGTGCGCGGCTCCGGTCAGGGCGCGAAAGAACATAGGGTCAAGTTACGGGCTGAATGGCAAAACGGGGATCGTCCCCTGGCTACATACGTTCTTCCTTCCGGGGAAGTCGCGACCCTGCTCAAGTGGGTTACAACAGTTGCATGAGGCATCCACAGGGGCGGGGGGGGGGGAGGGCAAGCCGGGGGAGTCGGGCGTGCGAATGGGGGAGTGATGTTACGCAGGCCGCAGGTAGGGGCTTCGCTTGCGAAGCCCGCGAGCGACCTGACTATTGAGATTCGCCAATACCGTCAGCCTGGCGCGGGCGTCGCAAGCGACACCCCTACGGTCGGGTCGATCCGCGTAACGTCAGCGGGGAATTGCCACAGGAGCGCCCGGGAACGTCGGCATCTTGCCGTCCTCCGGCCATTGATTACGCGCATTGATCCTGTGCTCTTTCGCGGGTTCGGGAAGAGCGGTTTTCCCTCTCACAGCACGATCTCCGGGCTGGCGGTTTGCTCCTGAAATTTGGCTCGGTCCGGAGTCCCTGCTTTCATCCGGGACTACCGCTTCTGACACGCAACGCCTCTCTCTCCAACTCCCGCCTCCCAACTCCCGCCTGCCCTCCCGCTCTCCGGACTCCGGACTCTGAACCACTCACTCATCCAGATCATCCAGACCAAATCGCCATGACCCGACACAACCCCCCTCCCCTCCGCCGCGCCTTCACCCTGGTCGAATTGCTTGCCGTTATCGTCATCATTGGCGTTCTGGCTGCCATCCTTATACCAACGGTTTCCAAAGTCCGCTCCGCGGCGCGCGCCACGCAATGCACCTCAAACCTGCGCCAGCTCGGCATCGCCACCCAATTGTATCTCGGCGAACACAAGGACAT
>JAISAX010000526.1 GCA_031266495.1 Opitutaceae bacterium | reverse complement strand
TTGGCGATCTGCCCGCCCGTCACAAGGCACGTCGCGGAAAGCTCGTCAACGACCGGGCGCAGGGTTTCGCCAAGCGCACGGCCGGCATCGCCAAACGCGGCCCGGACCGCGGAGGCCTCACGGGTGAGGGCCAGCGCGGCAATCCCGGCAACGTCGAGACCGGGCGGCGCGTCCCGCCCCGCGTGCTCGTGATAAAGACGGATGATGCCGCGACGCGAAACGTAATCCTCAAGGATCCCGTCGCGACAGGGTTTTTGGTAAATGCTGACCAGCGGACCGCCGGAGCCGTTATCGCGGATCGCGCCGTCGATGATGCAGCCGCAGCCGATGCCCGTGCCGAGCGTGACCCCGATCACGCGCTCATGACCGCGCGCCGCCCCGCGCCCGTGTTCGCCGATAACAAAAGCGTGGGCGTCGTGAACGAACCGGAGCGGTATATCACTGATTTCCGGATACACGCCATCCAGTGCGCGGCGAAGATCGAGTCCGCGGATTGCCTGGCACTTGTGCGTCATGAGGCTGGTGTGCCGGGCGTAGTCAAAAGGCCCCGGCGTGGATACGCCAATGGCGGTGATGCGGCGGGAAGGCGTGAGCGCGGCGGCGGCGGCGAAAGCGGTTTCGAAGACGGAAGCGTAAGCGGCCAGGATGCCGTCGGCAGGACCTTGCGAATCGACGGGCGCCACCCGTTGCGTGCCGGCGAGGATTTCGCCGCGGGGACTGACGAGAGCGGATTTGAAAAACGTGCCGCCGGCGTCGATGGCGAGGATGCAGGTCATGCGAGTCATGCGAATCATGCGGGTCAGGTTCGGTTTTTCTGTTTCAGCAGCGTTTTGTGGACGACCACCGGTTGCCTGCCGGGATTACGAATGATGTAGGGGCCGATGTTCGCGGGCACGACAACAATGTCGAGATAGCTGGCATGGTAACAGCGCGCCGGACGGGTTTGCGATTCGATGACAATCGCCTCGCCGTCCACGAGCGCGAGCACGTGGAAAACGCCACACGTATCGCCGGAAGCCTGTTTGCCAGGGGCGATGTCGATGCGACGCAGGCTGAAATAGACATCGGGGTGCTCGCCGAGGAGCCACTCGCTCCAGCCCCCGGCCTCATCGCCGCGCAGCCGCCGCGGCTCGGGCACGAGTTCGCGTTCGACCTGCGGCGCGACGCGACGCGCATCGAGCACGTTTTCACCGTGGCAAGTGTGTATCGGGCGCGGCACTCCATCGAGGTCGGCGCGCAGGTAATCGTAGAGTTTGTAGGTGTAGGAACCGACCGTGAGGCTGCCGATCTCCAGCACGACCTGATTTTGCCCCGAGGCGTGGATCGTGCCGCCAGGCAGGACAAGTTGCGCGCCCGGACGCGACGGCACGGCATGAACAAAAGCATCGTGGTCCATCGGTGTTTTTTCGGTCTCGGAGCGGCGGGCCTCGCGCATGAACGCCTCCTTCGTCACGCCCTCCCTGAACCCGAGATACGTCTTCGCTCCGTGGCCGGTGGCGACAACGTAATAACTCTCGTCCTGCTGGCCGTGTTCGCCATGCCGGGCAATGCAGTATTCACGATCCGGATGCACCTGGATCGACATGTTGCCGCCGCCGTGCCAGGTGTCGTCGTAGTTGAAACGGATCGGGAAATACCCGCCAAACCGGCGGACGGTATCTTCGCCCATGAGCGCCTCGCCTTCTTTTTGCACGAAGGTGAAATAGGGGAACTCGATTTGAAGCCCGGCGGGGATTCTGGCAACGATGCTGACTTCCAGCGGGATCAGATCAAAGACCCAGGCGACGTTCACCATGTCGGCGGGGAGCTTGCGGATGCGCCGCACGAAAGAGCCGCCCCACACGCCTTCGATGTAAACGGGACGACAGCGGAAGGGCTGCCTGGCGAGCGTGCCCAGGGTGGCGTCGAGCGCGGCGCGGGGAAGCAGCGTGCATTCGCCGGCGGCGTCGCGCGCGATGTAGTGGAATGTGTGGTGAGATGTGTGGTAAGGTGCGTGGCGGGATGCGCGGGATTTTTCGCGCAACAGTTCCTTGCGTAGTGCTCCCGCAACTTCAAAATCCACATAATAAAGCCGGCGCAGCAGTTCCCTGAACGGACGCGGGCGGGTGTCCCCGATATTGGCGACGAGTCCGGCCCTGGCGCGGAGGATGACGCGTTTGGGAGTCACGTCGAAATAGAGGATCGTGTCGTAGAGGTCGCGGAGCGCCGCAACCGTGCAGCCGCAACCGTGGACGAACACCACGGAAGTGGTCTCCTTCGTGGTGAGGATCTTCTGTTTCAGCCGCTCCACCGCACCGGCGTCGAACAGATCCTCGAACTTCCCGTGAAAAAGTTTTCCGAACAGAAGAACAGGGTCTTTTATACGATCATCCGGCAGATGCCCGGCCAGTTGCGCGTTGAGTTCGGAGGCGGACTTGCAAAGCGACGATGCGGCATTGATCGCGGTGGCGTGGATGCCCTTGAACGTGAGTTGCCGGATTACCGGATGGAGGATGTCGTCAAATTCTGCGCCGATGTAGCCATCAAGGGCGACGACGAGCGGGAATGTCTCCGTGGCAAATTTTTGGGCGAGAGCGGTGGCGACATCCCGTGTTCCGTGGACAATGGACGCTTCCACTTCAGGCGGAAGGACGAGGTGATTGATCGCGTCTGGATCGTCGTAAGGATGCGGGTTGAACATGAAACTCATGATACCGGCAAGCATCGCAACCCTGGTGAAAGCTGACAATAATCGTGCTTGATAACACGTTAGGGCCGGCCCCCTTTTTCTCCTGTTTCCTCCTTCTGTCCCCCCCCCCCTCCCCCCACACACATACATACACACCTTTTTTTCTCCCTGATCACTGACGTTACGCAGTCCGAAGGTAGGGGCTTCGCTTGCGAAGCCCGCGAGGACCTGTCGCAACGGGAGATTCGCCAATTTCGTTCGTTCGCCTGGCGCGGGCGTCGCAAGCGACGCCCCTACGTGTGCGCGGGTGTGTGGGGGGGGGGGGGGGGGCACCCCATACCATTCGTTCAATAAATAGGCGCGGCCGGCACC
>JAISAX010000521.1 GCA_031266495.1 Opitutaceae bacterium | reverse complement strand
CCCCCCCCCCCCGCCCCGCCAAAAAGGGCGGTGAATCGAAGATGGATGAAACTTGATGGAAACAGTTCCAGCATGTCAACAGGATTTTCGATATTTTGATGAAAAAAATCATATCTCTGCATCGCAGAGAATGCCGATGCCCCACTCGGTGAAGGGGATTTCGATTGTTGTGCGGCCAGTCCTGCAATGGGTGTCAAGCGCGAGGGTGCGGCCCGAGATCAGATCCTGAACAGGGTTGTTTTTGAAAACGTCGTTGTTAATCGCCAGTTTGGCGTGAGTTACGCCATGAGGTGCGAATATGCATGCGATTCTGTGTGTCCCGGAAGTGCCTGTCTTGATGAACCAGCGTTCGGGTACTTTCCGGTCGGACAGGGACGTGGATGGGGGGGGATCGAGTGGCCAGACAGGAGGCGTGGTGGCTCCAACACAGTGCGTGATGAAGTGTTCGAGACCGGGTGCCCTCTCCACGGCATAGGTGTCCCCGAGGAATGTGCCGACATGGATGATGCGCCCCGGAGTAGCGTCCTTGTTGTCGCTGTTGCTGCTGCCGACGGCAGTCTCGCCAACGAGAACACCGTCCGGGTGTGTCGCCCAAGCCTGGCCGGCAGTCGGGAATCCGGCCCAGGGTGTGAGCCATTGGCTGGCCGGGAGGCGAAGGGGGGAGGGCAGGCCGAGTTCGATTATGCCATGAGGCGGCAGGTCGCGGCGTCCGGCCTCGCCGCCCGGGAGCAAGCCGAGGCGCGCAAGGAAGCGTTCTTCGGGGGCGCGATAAAACCCTTCCGGCGTAAATGCTCCGCATTCCGATTCGCACACGAGCGTGCCGCCGCGTCGCACGAAGGTGGCGAGGGCGTTTTCGAGTTTTTGTCCGGTAACGATCACGCGTGGCAGGAAGAGCACGCGCAGGGTGGACTCCGGCGTGGTGAGCGCGTCGAGGTGGTCTTCTTCAATAACGGTGTAGGGGATCGAGAGGTTGACGAGGGCCTGACAGTAACCTTCGAGCGCGTTGCGCTGTTTTTGTGCATCGGCTTCCAGCGTCCAGTGCAGGTAGTAGCTGGAGGGGCTGAACAGAACGCCGACTTCCGGGGTGTCGCATACGTAGGTGGAGAGGAGTTTGCGGTGCCGGGCAATGATGGCGCTGGTGTGTTGCATCGCGGCGATGCGGGCGCTGGCGTGGCCGTCGCGTCCGTTGAACCCGAAGCCGGCGGATTCGCGTCCGAAAATCTCGTCGCGCCAGCACCAGAAGAGGATTTTGTCGGCTCCGCTCGCGAAACCGCGCCAGAGCCAGCGTTGCTGGGCGGCGGCGTCCACGGCGGGGCTGAGGTTGAAGTCGAGCGAGCCGCGCCCGCCCTGGACTTCGCTGAGCCAGAATTGTTTTTTCCGGCATGGTTTTGTGGACGGGGTCAGGTTTGCGGCGGCGGCGGTGGTGGCGGCGGCGGCAGCGGCAGCCGAGCGGGTGAACTCCACGCGTGCGGTGAAGGTTGTGTCGTCCATGGTGGCGACGAGCCGCGGGAAACTGGAGCAGCCGATGCCGTCGAGTTCGTCGGCGAAAACCCAGTCGTTGCCGCGATCAAGCGCGCAAGTTTCGGAGTTGCCGGGCGAGAGGGGCGTGGGGTCGCCTGCGTGCACGGTTGCCGCGTGCCGCGGATCAAGCTCCTTGACAAGCGCGAAGCGGCGGTGTCCGTGGCGATTGGCCTTCCATGTGACAAACCGTTGCCACGCGATTGTTTCGGGAAACGGGCTTTCGGTGTAGGGGTGCCAGTGGCTTTTGGGCGGCCTGACTTCGCGCCATGAACTGTACCGGCGTTGCCAGGCGCGGTTGAGTCCGGGAAGCCCGTCGTATCGGGAATCCAGCCACGTCCGGAATTCGCGCAGGCAGTGCGGGCAAAAACAGACAAGGGCGTTGGACTGTTCATGCCAGCGCAGTTCGTTCCACACGTCCCAGCCCGCAAGGTTGGAGGCTCCGCGGTAGCGTGTCACAACCTGGCGAAGGAATCCGGCCATGCGGTCCCACACGGCGGGGTTTTCCGTACAGCCGCCGGGCGTGAGGCCGAAGTTGGATTCGGCACGCAGGGACGACACAATGCGGTGACCGCGATCGTCAATCATCTGGCTGTCGGGCACGATTTCGTGAATCCAGTGGGGCTGGAGTTCGGCGACAGTGCTGAGGATCAGGTCGAGGCCGTTGCGGTCTGCCATTTCGACGAGTTGGTCGTAGTCGCGAAACTCGAAAATACCAGGCGTGCTCTCCACCCACGCCCATGTGACCCAAAGCTGGAGGGTGTCGAATCCTGTGTCGCGGATGCGCTTCAGGTCATCTGCCCAGTGTTTTTGAACGGGGAAGGGAGGGCGGTAGTATTGGACGCCGATGTTCATGGCTGATCAGGAGACGGTGCAGGGATAGTGATAAAATATTCAGAAACTGTTTCATTGCGTCAATGGCTTTCCGGAGAGAAATCAGAGCAGGGAGGGGGGGGGGGAGTGAAGGCGGGAGGGGACAGTGACAGGCTACTGATCAGTCTAACGTCACTGAAGTAACGCGGACTGCCATGAAGTGGCACGGGCTGGAAGCCCGTGCCACGTCGTTCCGCGTAACTTCAGTAACGTCAAAAGTCGGAAAGTCGGAAGTCATCACCGGCCCGCTTCAGCGGGCCATCCTTGAGAGATGCTCCGCGCAGAGGTGCCGCCGGCGACCTTCGTCCTTCCGACTTTTGACCTGTGACTGCACTCTACCGGGCGAATGCCTGTGGGGAGTTGACGCGAAAGCGGGGGGCAGTGTAATTTTTGTCCAGACAAAATATATTTACTCATGGCTACGGCATTGGCACAGATCCACTTGAAAGCTACCCCCGGCACGAAGTCGTTTCTTCAGATGGCGGCGGAACTTTCCGGGGCGGCTAATTTGACCGACTACATTCTCCGGGCGGCCATCACACGCGCGCATGAGGACATCGCGGAGCACCGGACTTTCGCGTTGAGTGATGAGGCATGGGCAGTGTTCGAACAGCGGCTGGAGGCACCTGTCCGCGATTTGCCTCATCTGCGTTCCTTGCTGAATTCCCCCGATGTTTTCGACCGCCCCGCTTGACCGTCCGGAGCCTCTGCAGGGACGTCATCGCGTGGCGGACTTTGATTGCGGCGCACCGGAATTGAATGCGTTTCTTGTCCGGCACGCCCTGTCGAATCATCAGGCGGGCGCGGCCAAAACATTCGTCGCAACCGTTGCGGGGGGCGTGGTTGGCTATTACAGTCTGGCCGCCTCGCAGATCATCCATGCGTCTGCTACGGAGAGACTGAAGCGGGGTTTGGCGGCGCATCCGGTTCCGGTGGTGCTGCTGGTGCGGCTGGCGGTGGATATTCGCTGGCAGGGCAAAAGGTTGGGACATGCCTTGCTCAAGGATGCCATTCTTCGTGTGTTGACTGCTGCCGAAGGGATTGGTGTGCGGGCTTTGCTGGTCCACGCAAAAGATGGCAAGGCGAGGGGGTTTTATGAGCGTTTTGGCTTCGAGTCTTTGCCTGAACATCCGTTGCATCTGGTGCTCCTGCTCAAGGATGCGAAGCGACAACTCGGATCGTGAAGCCGGCGGCAGGGGGGGGGGGGAGGGGGGGGCCGGGCTACGGCGCCGGGGCGGTGGAGCGGCGGACGATGAGGGAGAGGGGGAGTGTGACAGTCTGGCAGGTGGCGGTGGTCGCGTTGCTGCGGCGAGGCGTGGAGTCTTCGCTGGCAAGCATGGAAAAAAGCATTTTTACCGCTTCAATCCCCATGGTGTGCGCAGGGATGCGCATCGTTGTCATGGGGATGTCGAGGAAGGCGGTTTTTTCCGTGTCCGCGAAGGCGATGATCGAGATGTCCTCGGGGATGCGCAGGCCCATTCCGCGGGCTTCGAGCTGGAAGCCGATTGCGAGGTCCTCGTTGGTTATAATCATGGCGGTGGGGCGCTCGGGGAGCGAGAGCAGGCGGCGGGCGGCGGCGCGGCCTTCCTCGACGGTCGTAGTGTCAGTTTCGATACACCGGGCGGGGGCGGTGGCGCCGGTGTGCGGGCCTTTTTCGTTCAGGGCGTCGAGGTAGCCGGCGTGGCGTTGCTGGTGCCCGTGATCGGCGTGTTTGAAGGAGACCATTGCGATGTGCCGGTGCCGGAGCGAGAGGAGGTAGCGGGTGGCGTTGAGGCCGGCGTCGCGGTCATCGAGCAGGATTTGCGAGATGCCGTCGTCCTGCGTTTTGTTGCCGACGATGGCATGGGGCACCTGCGACAGGCTGAGTTTTTCGGCGAGCGAGTAGCCTTGAAACATCGTCACGATGATGATGCCGGCGACGCCTTCGTTCATGACCATCTGTTTCAGTTCGCGGTTGTTGCGGATTTGCGGGACAAAGGGGCGCAGTTGCAGGCCGAAACCGGAGGCGAAGGCGGTGTCGCAGATGCCGCTGAGGATGCGCGAGGTGTAGCCGCTGTCGAGGGCGCCGCGGTGCTCGGGCACGAGCACGAGGAGGCGGTTGCGGTCGATGGCTTTCCAGCGCGGCTGGAAGGCGGAGGTCTCCATCGCCTTGCGGATGCGGGCAACGGTTTCCTTTTTCACGCCGGCGCGGCCGTTGATGACCCGGGAAACAGTGGCGGGCGAGACGCCGGCGGTTTTCGCAATGTCGTAAATCGTAGCCATGTTGTTTCTGAAACAATTTCAAAAAGGTTTCTGCGCAAGTGCGTTTCTGTCCGTCGCGGCTGTTTTGCGGGAAGTTCCGGAAATTCGTTTTTGAACAGAAGGAAACAAAGGTAACGAAGGTAAAACAAAGAAGGCTCTGAACAACTGATGTTACGCGAAGGACAAGAAGTGCCCCTGGTTGTTCTTCGTTCTCTTCGTTGCCTTCTGTTCAATTTTCAGAACCTCCCTTGCCGGTTTTCCGTCTCGCAACCGTTCATGCCTTTGCCTTGGCATGGGCGGCATGCTTCTGTGCGTCGATATCGGCAACACCAATACGCATTACGGGCTTGTGGCTGGCGGGCGCGCCGCGCACCACCAGTCCGACGTGGCCACGCGCGCGCTCGACGATCCGGTGCTCGGGTTGCCGCGGCGCATCCGGGAGTTGCGCGGGACGGGCAATGCGATTGATGCGCTCGCGTTCTGTTCGGTGGTGCCGGCGGCGACGCCGCGGGTTTGCCGGGTGGCGGAGGAGGCCGGGTTGCCGTGGTGGCAATTGACGCATGAGAGCAGGCTGGGGGTGCGCATCACGTATCCGGAACCGGCCGGGATCGGCCAGGATCGCCTGGCCAACGCGGTCGGGGCGCACGCGCTTGCGGGCAGCCCGGCGGTGGTCATCGATCTGGGGACGGCAGTGACGTTCGACATCGTGACCCGGTCGGGCGGTTACGAGGGTGGCATTATCGCGCCGGGGCCGGCGCTGGTGACGCGTTACCTGCACGAGCGCACGGCGCAGTTGCCGCTGGTCGAGGATCTGGCAACGCCGGTGGAAAGCGTGATCGGCCGTTCGACATCGGAAGCGATCCGGATCGGGGCGATGGTGGGTTATCCGGGGTTGATCCAGGCGCTGCTCGACGCGGTGCTGGCCGAACTGGCGCGGCGCGGGGAACCGGCGTCAACGGTGATCACATCGGGCGGGGCGGCCTCGGTGGTGGCGGGGCGGCTGCGACAGCCGACGCGCGATATCCCCGACCTGACGCTGCTCGGCCTGGCGTCGGCGTGGGAGCTGGAGAATGGCAGGTGAGACCGGCAGCACCGAAGCTTCCGGATTGTTACGCAAAGCTCGCAGAGCGGCGCAAAGTGTTGCCTTTTAACTTCTTCGCGTCCTTCGCGAGCTTTGTGTAAGTTTTCCCCCAGCCCGATTTTCGTCCTCGTATTGTCTGATCAATGACACGTTTTGTTTCCTTCTTCCGCCATTCTTTCGATTTGCTGCTCCGGCGCTGGAGCCGGGTACCGAAGAGCGGGCGCGAGATGATTCTGGTCGGAGCACTGGGGATGGGCGTGGGTGTCATCGCGGTGGGGTTTCACGCCGTTGTCGAACGTATCCACCATTTTACGATCGGCATGCTCGCGGGCGTCAATCCGACGCGTCAATCCGACGGCGTCAATCCGACGGGGTCAAACCTTTACTTTTGATATTTTTCTCCATCTATTTTGATCGTAATAGGTTATCTGTTGCAGGGGGAGGGAACTGTTCATCAATGGAAGCAGTGGCAGATTTGTGGAATCTGACCGAGTTTCGCCCCGTCACGTCCCCGTTCGGTAACGTAACCTGTTTTTCCGTTATCTGGCTTCTGCTCATCCTGTCCCGGTTGCTTGCCCCAACCGGTGAGTCTCAAAAAATGTCAAAAGTTAAGGTTTGACCCCTTACAGCTTGCCCTGCGGTGTTTTTACGCGGGCCGCGTCGTCCGTCCCTGCACCCAACGACCGGCAATCGTCAAAACCCTGGGGTTTTTCGGCAGGCCGATTTCGTTGCATTCCAGTTGTTCGATGACGAGATCGACGGACATGGCTCCCAGCCGTTCCGGTTCCGGATCGATTCCCGAAAACTCCGGGGCGCCCGGACAGCGGTTGAGCACCGCCACGCTTGTATCCTCCGGCACGCGCACACCGGCTCTCGCCAGCCAGCCGGGAACATCCCCCCAGTCAAACGTCAGGATCGCATCCGGTTTTTCACTACGGAACCATTTCATGAACGCCGCCTCCGTCCACTTGTCGCGGGGCGGGATAAACAGGCTTGCCAGCCCGGCCCCATTGACCGCGTCCCTGCCGCCCTGCGCCATCGTCAGGAACCGCTGCCAAGCCGCCGTGATGTGAAAATACGCGCTTCGGGCGTGCAGGGCGCGGTAGGCCAGGCCGATCCGGCGGCAACCGCTTTCCTGCAGGCGTGTCAGGGCGATGACCGTGTTGGCGAAATAATCCTCCGTCACCCGGTGCACCAGCGGCCCCGCCGTGTAATCCTCCTGCGTGGCCACGGCGAAGTTTTCCCAGTCTATCCGGATGTCGAGTTGCGACCGGTTATACAGCGAGAGCACCACGCCCTGGATGCCCCGCGCCCGCAGCACCCGGTTGAGCCGCTCCGGCGGGCAATCCGGATCGTTGCACCAGAAAAACGCCGGGCGGTAGCCGCGCTCCGCCAGCCGTTGCTCCATGCCCTCGAACCTTCGCCGGATAAACATCGTCTCCCGTGCCTCCCGCGAACGATGCGCAAAAAGGAGACCCACCGTCGCCTTTTGCGGAAGGGTTTTTCTCCCCTGCCGGATATGCCTCATCAAAATGGATACGTGCGGATTGCGCCGGTAGCCGGTCTCGTCCGCGATGGCGCGGATTTGCGCGCGCCGCGCGGTCGAGATTTTCGATACGCCGCGCAGTGCCATTGACACCGTGGCCACAGTCGTGCCCGCCCTTTCCGCGATATGTTTGAGTGTGATCATGGAGCACCGGTGAAACAGTTGGTTTAACGATTTAACCTTCGAGGGGATTGAACCACTCCACACCCGCGGTCAAAAGGAAAACATGTTGGTTCTACCCATCCATCCACTCACCCACTCGTCCCTCCCCCCCCCCCACACACACACCATCCATCCACTCATCCATCTATCCACCCATCCAGACACCATGACATCCATGAAAAACACCCGGTATCCCGCAAAAACAGCGTGCGCGGCGCTTTGTGCCGCCGCGCTCCTCGCCATGACGGCAACCGCCGTCACCACGCCCGCCGCCCGCGCGGCCTCGGCTTCAGACTCGCCACAAGTCCTCTGGTCGTTTTCCGAGAACTTCGACAGTTATGACACATCGCTCAAACTCCCCGCGCAAAACGCCTCGTGGTTTGGCATCGACGATGCCAATCACTCCATCAAAGCATGGGACTCACCCAATACCGCACTCGGGAATTTTCTGAATCTGCCTCGCTATAACACGGGCACATGGAAGAGCGACCGCTATGTGGCTCATGCGATTGCTCCGACTGCGCCTGACCAGACTGCGGCCGCACAGACGGATCACATCGAATTCTCGTTTCAGGTCTCGATGCAACGCGACTACGGGTTCATCGGCTTCGGCGCCTCGCTCGCCTACGGCAGCACTGCAACCATCGACGCCAACCCCCACCTCCTCATGATTCGCATCAACCAGGATGCCTCCGACCAGCCTGTTTTGAGTTACACGGCATGGGAGGGATCCGCGCAAACAACCGTGACGGTATCCGGCACAGGCACCGGCATTGCCGACATGAATCGCTATACCGGATACCTCGTTTCGATCA